>NZ_LMYH01000027.1:0-791 GCF_002917995.1 Parasaccharibacter apium | reverse complement strand
ATACATTGCTCCAAATCGCTTGGATGGTTAGCGATTCGCCTATGGTAGGTTCGATTGCTCTAAGGGCTTCACGGCGGAAGGGCCGTGGTTTCCCTACCGATTTGCCTATGGTAGGCTTTCTGTCACAGTTCCCCACCCTAAAAAGGAGCCGTGGTTTCCCTACCGATTTGCCTATGGTAGGCTCCAAAAAGGATTTGGGGACCGGACTGATCGGCCGTGGTTTCCCTACCGATTTGCCTATGGTAGGCTATTACCTGATGAGGGTCGGCAGGAACTACGGTCGTGGTTTCCCTACCGATTTGCCTATGGTAGGCTTTCCTGTCTCGAATGGGGAAGATTCACGGGGCCGTGGTTTCCCTACCGATTTGCCTATGGTAGGCTTTATGTTCTCACGGACGAAACTATTTCATTGCCGTGGTTTCCCTACCGATTTGCCTATGGTAGGCTCCCCACCCCGCTCTCCGGCCGCCGGATCGAGCCGTGGTTTCCCTACCGATTTGCCTATGGTAGGCTGCGCAAGGCGGCTGCGTGGCTTCATGACATGCCGTGGTTTCCCTACCGATTTGCCTATGGTAGGCTCACAAAAAAACCGCCCGCAGGCGGCAGGAAGCCGTGGTTTCCCTACCGATTTGCCTATGGTAGGCTATGGGGAACGTGAGGGTAAACGCCGCAAAAGCCGTGGTTTCCCTACCGATTTGCCTATGGTAGGCTAGCTCTTGCGTAACAGATTGATGTTGCATGATTTTTTATTGTTTTTACGATCGAAAATCATAGCAACACCATCTGTTTCG
>NZ_LMYH01000026.1:0-606 GCF_002917995.1 Parasaccharibacter apium | reverse complement strand
TCACTAACACTGGTCATGCCGTGGCCAGTGCTGGCCCCCTGACCGTACAGGCACGGAGTGATGTTCGGAACTCYGGCGAGCTGGGGAGCCGACAGGGGGCGGTGTCGCTTGAGGGGACGGGGCTGAGGAATGATGGCGGGAAGCTGATCGCGGCCGATGGTCCGCTGTCCCTGACGCTGCATGGCGGTGACATCTCCAACAGCAACGGTCTGATCCAGTCCAGCGAAGGTCTGACGCTGACGGCAGGCACGCTCTCCAACCAAGGCGGGACGCTGCTGAGTGGCAAAGGTGATGTGGATCTGACGGCCGGGTCGTTCCGGAACGAGGGTGGTCTGGTGCAGGCGCAGGGGAACCTGACGGCCCGTCTGGGAAGCTATGGCTCGGATGAGGGGTCCAGCCTGGTGGCGGGACGCGAGCTGCATCTGAGCTCACCGGGTGTGGTGCATAATGAGGGCGTTCTGGCCTCCTTCGGGGACATGACGCTGACGGCCTCCCGTCTGGAAGGGGGAGTGAAATCCCAGCTCCAGGGTCAGAGGGTCGAGGCGCATCTGGGTGACGGGGGCCTGCAGAACGGCGGGTCGCTGGTCGGCCTGACGGGGCTGAACC
>NZ_LMYH01000025.1:0-998 GCF_002917995.1 Parasaccharibacter apium | reverse complement strand
GTCATAAACGCTGCCAATGCCACCTTCAGCGCCACGGGCGGGTCCCAGGCCTCCACAACAAACAGCGGCGTCATGACCCTCGCCGGGGGCAACAAAACGGATGGTGCTGTCACCAATACGGGCAACGGATCCCTGACACTCGACAACAGCACCATCGGCGGTACCCTCACCCATGATGGCCAGAACCTGACCGTCACCAGCAACAATGCCTCCGCCGGGTCCCTCGCAGGAAACGGCAACGGCACGCTGGATGGCACGCTCACCCTGACAAAGGCCAATGACACCTATAACGGTATCCTCTCCGGCAAGGGCGGGCTGACCCTTGACGGGGGGAAAGAAACCCTCACGAACCATCAGGCCTATACCGGCGACACAACCGTCGGGCAGAGTGGTGACCTGACCCTGACAGGCTCCCTTTCCGGGGCACTTGTCAACAACGGCCACTCCGCCCTCCAGGATGGTTCAGCCGTCACCGGAACGGTCACGAACAATGATGGATCACTGGTGGCGAACGGAGCCAGACTGGCCAATCTCGTTACCAATGCGGGGACCGTCACCCTGAATGACAGCATCGTCAAGGACGTCAGCAGCAATGGTGGACAGACAGCCCTTGCCGGAACATCCGCAGGGACCGTAACAAACGCTGCCAATGCCACCTTCAGCGCCACGGGCGGGTCCCAAGCCTCCACAACAAACAGCGGCGTCATGACCCTCGCCGGGGGCAACAAAACGGATGGTGCTGTCACCAATACGGGCAACGGGTCCCTGACACTCAATGGAAGCACCATCGGCGGTACCCTCACCCATGATGGCCAGAACCTGACCGTCACCAGCAACAATGCCTCCGCCGGGTCCCTCGCAGGAAACGGCAACGGCACGCTGGATGGCACGCTCACCCTGACAAAGGCCAGTGACACCTACGCCGGGTCTCTTTCCGGCAATGGTGGCCTGACCATCGATGGCGGGACGGAAATCCTGACAGGTGACAGCACCTATTC
>NZ_LMYH01000024.1:0-1090 GCF_002917995.1 Parasaccharibacter apium | reverse complement strand
GATGGGGAGGTTCGCCGTGAGATGACGCAGAACCTTGTGATTGCAAGCTTCCGGCACGGGACCAGCCGCGCGCTCGATCCGCAGCTCCACAGTCACAACGTCATTTTGAACATGACGCAGGGCCAAGACGGTCAATGGCGGAGCTTGGAACCACGGGCCCTTTATCAACTCCAAAAGCAGCTTGGCGCGCTTTATCGCCAGGAATTGGCGCATGAGGTGACAGAGCTGGGCTACGGGATCACCAAAGGCAAAGATTCAAGCTTTGAGATTGCCGGTCTCTCTTCTGAGAGCTTGGAGGCATTTAGCCAAAGAGCGCAGGCGATCGAGGCGCAACTGGCGGAACGTGGAAAGTCCCGTGCTCAGGCCAGTGCAGCCGAAAAACAGACGATCGCGCTGGATACCCGCCAAGCCAAAGAAGCCGTGCCCCAGGCTGAACTCGTGCAGGCTTGGAGAGAGGCCGTTGATTCAGCGGGACTGACGGAGGAAAAGCGCCGCCAGCTTGTGGCAGAGGCTCAGGGGCGCCTGGCGGCGCAATCGGCTCAAAAGAGTTCCAACGCGTTTGGCCGGGAGCTGTTGGCGGATCAGGCTGTTGCTCAAGGGGCGGCGATGCTGGGCGAGCGCAATTCTGTCTTTGCCACGACTGCGCTGCATGAGGCGGCAGGACGCTTTGCGATTGGTGCGGTCAGTCAGGCCGAGATTGCCGAGGCGATCACACGGGCTGAGACGGCTGGCGGCCTGGAAAGGCGGACCTATCTCGATTATCGGGGGGCAAGCTTTGAGGGGATGACGACGGCGGCCAATATCGCCCATGAGATGACGCTCTTGCGACTTGAAGAGGACGGACGGCACCAAGCGGCGCCCATCCTCTCACCCCTTGAGGCTGGCAAAGCCGTGGCTGAAGTCGAGCAGCGCTCAGCCCTCAAAGGGCATACCTGGAATGAAGAGCAGCGGGCCGCGACCACTCAGATCCTCACGAGCAACAATCAGATCGTTGGACTCCAAGGCTACGCAGGCACTGCCAAGACATCGACGGTCTTGGCAACGGTTGCAAAGAGTGCGGAAGCGCAAGGCTATCGCGTCACAGCCCTGG
>NZ_LMYH01000023.1:0-1717 GCF_002917995.1 Parasaccharibacter apium | reverse complement strand
GACATAGAGTCCTTCAAACCGGACCGGGCCACCTTTCTTGGTCTGCTGAAACAACAGAAGATCTTTGCCGTTCTGCACATGATCGCGGATGGCTCGGTTTCCCGAGATCATCCGCATATCGCCAAGCTGGCCTTGCCCCGTATAGCGGAAGCTCCCATCTGCTTCGAAAGCATCTTGGTAGCCAACATGGCCCGCGCCGTGCCCGGTAAAAATGAAGATCCCAGGCGCGTCAGCCGGCGTTGAAATGCCGCCCTGTTGCTGACCCCCAAAACGCGCATGAATATCATTGCGACGATGATAGGATCGATGAAGTTCAAACGGCCAAAGCATATCCTAATTGGTTACATAAGATTGCAAGAGGCACAATACTGTTCCTCATAGGGCAAGACTGGCGGCTTGAGCCTTTTCTTGCGCTTTCTGTTTCCCGTCCTGCATGTCAGCTCCGCGTTCCTTAAGCGCGCGCGTCGCTATTCCTGCACGCTCCTGGAGTCCGACCTGCATTTTCGAGCGGTCATCCGTGTAAAGCACGCTTTCGACCTTCGCGCGTGAGAGGGCCACATAAAAGCTCTTTTGCTCCAAAAGATGCGTGGCCGAGCTCTCCGCATTGGCAAACACCCGCTCCGCTGTCCGCCCCTGAGCTGCAAAAGCAGTAGACACATAGGCATGCGAGAAATGCCTGTCTCGCGCGCTCTCCAAGTTCAATGTCTCAATCCGGTTGCCTTGGAGTTTGACGCGGGCAAGGCCTCGGTCTGGGTCGATTGTAATCACCTCCCCAAGCTGCCCATTCACGCGCTTTGCCGCTTTGTCGTTCCGCGTAAACTGAACGCGATCCCCCACGCGAAGCTCTAGCGCTTCCTCGCGATAGACTTGAGCTTGTGCCGCTCCCCATTGTCGAGGGTGCCAGGCAAGCTCTCGCCCACGCTCATCTTGAAGCGTGAGCACATTCTTGGCCTCATCCGCCTGGATGACCCGATAGGCGCCATGCCGCGAGACGCCTTTATCGGCGTAATCCTTCGCAAAGCGCACAATATCGCCAAGCTCATAACTCTCCGCTCGTTTGGCCTCTGCTTTGGTGAGGTCTTTGGACACAAATTTCGTCGCCTTAAGAACTTCAGCTCCAAGCTGACCACGTTCAATGAGCTTGTTTCGAATGTCCTGGGTCAAAGCATCCCGTCCTTCACGTGATGGCTCAATGACCAGCGTTTTCTGCCGTTCCTCGGGGCTGAGAGCGGCATAATCCTCGGCAATCTGCGCAAAACGGCCCTCACGATCAGCAATTGCCACGACACGTCCGCCGCCACGATCCAGGGCCTCCAAGGCCTTCTTGGCATTCCCCTCTAAACTGGCTTCGACCGCCGCCTTCGTATGCTCATTGGTTTGACGCAGGATGCTCGTCAGCCTGACCGTCTCCATGCCCGCCTCTTGAAGCTGCTCAAAGGCCGCCCCAGCCTCAATGGAGCCAAGCTGTTTGATATCTCCCACCAAGAGCACCCGCGCCCGATGGCTCTGCGCTGTGCTCAAGAGCTTCGCCATGTCTTTGGCTGAAACAAGAGACGCCTCATCGACAATCCAGAGCTGAGGCTGGGAGCTGGGGCGTCCTGGCGCCAGAAGATGCCGCGCCAAGGTATCGGCTCGACTGTCGAGCGCATCTCCCAGCACCTGCGCGGCTGAGGCGGTCGGGGCCAGGGCTGTGACGCGATAGCCTTGCGCTTCCGCA
>NZ_LMYH01000022.1:2500-5747 GCF_002917995.1 Parasaccharibacter apium | reverse complement strand
AGCTTACACTTCTCTCAAATGGCGTTGAATGGCCCTTATATGCGCATGATAGCAAGCAATCGCCAAATCAGCCATTCTAGGGAGATTACAAGTTCCCTCTATTCATGACAGATGGTTGGGGAACGTGTGGACCCACGGGAGGACCATGGCTATCTGGCGGTATCTGATTTTGTGGGTATGGATGCGGGGGTAGGATTTGAACCTACGACCTTCAGGTTATGAGCCTGACGAGCTACCGGGCTGCTCCACCCCGCGTTGGTGGGTGGTTTTTATGAGGGTGGGTGAGCGAGGGGACCTGGCGGCGACCGACTTTTCCGCTCCTTAAGGAGCAGTATCATAGGCGCTGGAGGCTTTAACGGCCGAGTTCGGGATGGGATCGGGTATGGATCCTCCGCCATGGCCACCAGGTCTTCCCGCTCACCCATGTGGGTGTTTGGGGGTGTTTTGGTTGGTGTTTTCTGGAGTGTGACTGACTACTGTGCATGTGTTTTGGTGTGTGAGAGATATGGGCGATTAGGATCAGTCAGCTACACATGTTGCCATGCTTTCACACCTGACCTATCGACGTCCTGGTCTTGGACGGCCCTGTGAGACCTAGTTTTGAGGCTGGTTTCCCGCTTAGATGCTTTCAGCGGTTATCCATTCCGAACTTAGCTACCCGGCTGTGCCGCTGGCGCGACAACCGGTGCACCAGAGGTTCGTTCATCCCGGTCCTCTCGTACTAGGGACAAATCCTCTCAAGTCTCTTACACCCACGGCAGATAGGGACCGAACTGTCTCACGACGTTCTAAACCCAGCTCACGTACCACTTTAATCGGCGAACAGCCGAACCCTTGGGACCTGCTCCAGCCCCAGGATGTGATGAGCCGACATCGAGGTGCCAAACCTCCCCGTCGATGTGGACTCTTGGGGGAGATCAGCCTGTTATCCCTAGAGTACCTTTTATCCGTTGAGCGATGGCCCATCCACGCGGGACCACCGGATCACTATGGCCGACTTTCGTCTCTGCTCGAGCTGTCACTCTCGCAGTCAGGCGGGCTTATGCCATTGCACTCGACAGCCGGTTTCCGACCGGCCTGAGCCCACCATCGCGCGCCTCCGTTATTCTTTGGGAGGCGACCGCCCCAGTCAAACTGCCCACCATACAGGGTCCCGGACCAGGCTGACTGGTCTCGGTTAGATATCAGAAAAGTTCAGGGTGGTATTTCAAGGATGGCTCCACCTGAGCTGGCGCCCGGGTTTCAAAGCCTCCCACCTATCCTACACAAAACTTTCCTGATACCACTGTAAAGCTGCAGTAAAGGTTCATAGGGTCTTTCCGTCTGACCGCGGGTACCCCGCATCTTCACGGGGAGTTCAATTTCGCTGAGCCGATGCTGGAGACAGCGGGGAAGTCGTTACGCCATTCGTGCAGGTCGGAACTTACCCGACAAGGAATTTCGCTACCTTAGGACCGTTATAGTTACGGCCGCCGTTTACCGGGGCTTCGATTCGACGCTTGCACATCTCCTCTTAACCTTCCGGCACCGGGCAGGCGTCAGACCCTATACGTCATCTTTCGATTTCGCAGAGTCCTGTGTTTTTACTAAACAGTCGCTACCCCCTGGTCTGTGCCACCCGCCGATGGTTGCCCACCAACGGGTCTCGTTTCTTCCGAAGTTACACGAGCAATTTGCCTAGTTCCTTCAGCATCGTTCTCTCAAGCGCCTTGGTATACTCTACCAGTCCACCTGTGTCGGTTTCGGGTACGGTCTATATGCCAGAGCTATTTCCTGGAACGGTCCAAAAGCCAGCTCAATCCGATAAGAGCTGACAACATATCTCGTTCGTCACTTCTGGCAGGCTCAGGACTATTAACCTGATTCCCATCGACTACGGCTTTCGCCCTCGCCTTAGGGGCCGGCTCACCCTGCGTGGATTAACCTTGCGCAGGAACCCTTGGACTTTCGGCGACAGTGTTTCTCGCACTGTTTGTCGCTACTCATGTCAGCATTCGCACTTCTGATACCTCCAGAGAGGGTCACCCCGTCTCCTTCGCAGGCTTACAGAACGCTCCGCTACCGCGCATAGTAAACTATGCACCCACAGCTTCGGCACGTGGCTTGAGCCCCGTTACATTTTCGGCGCAGGGTTTCTATTAGACCAGTGAGCTATTACGCTTTCTTTAAAGGATGGCTGCTTCTAAGCCAACCTCCTGGTTGTTTTGGAATCCCCACATCCTTTCCCACTTAGCCACGATTTAGGGGCCTTAGCTGGTGGTCTGGGCTGTTTCCCTCTCGACAATGGACCTTAGCACCCACTGTCTGTCTGCCGTGCTCATACTCCTCGGTATTCGGAGTTTGGTTAGGTGTGGTAAGGCTTTGGGCCCCCCTAGCCCATCCAGTGCTCTACCCCCGAGGGCAATACACGACGATCTACCTCAATAGATTTCGCGGAGAACCAGCTATCTCCGAGTTTGATTGGCCTTTCACCCCTAGCCACAGCTCATCCCCGACTTTTTCAACAGGCGTGGGTTCGGCCCTCCAGTGCGTGTTACCGCACCTTCAGCCTGGCCATGGCTAGATCACTCGGTTTCGGGTCTTCTACCAGTAACTCAGTCGCCCTGTTCAGACTCGCTTTCGCTACGCCTACACCTATCGGCTTAAGCTTGCTACGGACAGAAACTCGCTGACCCATTATACAAAAGGTACGCCGTCACCCCATAAGAGGCTCCGACTGCTTGTAGGCACCTGGTTTCAGGTCTCTTTCACTCCCCTTATCGGGGTGCTTTTCACCTTTCCCTCACGGTACTGGTTCACTATCGGTCACCAGAGAGTATTTAGGCTTGGAAGGTGGTCCTCCCATGTTCAGACAGGGTTTCACGTGCCCCGCCCTACTCAAGGCCTTCAGGAGACATTACGCATAAGGGACTATCACCCACTATGGTCAGACTTTCCAGACTGTTCTGCTTGTTCTCTCGAAGACACTGGCCTGTTCCGCGTTCGCTCGCCACTACTAGCAGAATCTCTGTTGATGTCTTTTCCTCCGGGTACTTAGATGTTTCAGTTCCCCGGGTTTGCCTCATGCACCTATGTATTCAGTGCATGATCCTCATAAGAGGGGGTTGCCCCATTCGGAAATCCACGGATCAGGGTGTACTCACAACTCCCCGTGGCTTATCGCAGTGTGTCACGTCCTTCATCGCCTTCTGGTGCCAAGGCATCCACCAAGTGCCCTTCTCATTCTCACACCACATGCACAGTAACC
>NZ_LMYH01000021.1:0-1685 GCF_002917995.1 Parasaccharibacter apium | reverse complement strand
ACCCAGATGCGCCTCGACCCTCTGACCCTGGAGCTGGGATTTCACTCCCCCTTCCAGACGGGAGGCCGTCAGCGTCATGTCCCCGAAGGAGGCCAGAACGCCCTCATTATGCACCACACCCGGTGAGCTCAGATGCAGCTCGCATCCCGCCACCAGGCTGGACCCCTCATCCGAGCCATAGCTTCCCAGACGGGCCGTCAGGTTCCCCTGCGCCTGCACCAGACCACCCTCGTTCCGGAACGACCCGGCCGTCAGATCCACATCACCTTTGCCACTCAGCAGCGTCCCGCCTTGGTTGGAGAGCGTGCCTGCCGTCAGCGTCAGACCCTCGCTGGACTGGATCAGACCGTTGCTGTTGGAGATGTCACCGCCATGCAGCGTCAGGGACAGCGGACCATCGGCCGCGATCAGCTTCCCGCCATCATTCCTCAGCCCCGTCCCCTCAAGCGACACCGCCCCCTGTCGGCTCCCCAGCTCGCCACTGTTGGCCAGCATGCCCCCGCCCGTCAGGTTCAGCCCCGTCAGGCCGACCAGCGACCCGCCGTTCTGCAGGCCCCCGTCACCCAGATGCGCCTCGACCCTCTGACCCTGGAGCTGGGATTTCACTCCCCCTTCCAGACGGGAGGCCGTCAGCGTCATGTCCCCGAAGGAGGCCAGAACGCCCTCATTATGCACCACACCCGGTGAGCTCAGATGCAGCTCGCGTCCCGCCACCAGGCTGGACCCCTCATCCGAGCCATAGCTTCCCAGACGGGCCGTCAGGTTCCCCTGCGCCTGCACCAGACCACCCTCGTTCCGGAACGACCCGGCCGTCAGATCCACATCACCTTTGCCACTCAGCAGCGTCCCGCCTTGGTTGGAGAGCGTGCCTGCCGTCAGCGTCAGACCCTCGCTGGACTGGATCAGACCGTTGCTGTTGGAGATGTCACCGCCATGCAGCGTCAGGGACAGCGGACCATCGGCCGCGATCAGCTTCCCGCCATCATTCCTCAGCCCCGTCCCCTCAAGCGACACCGCCCCCTGTCGGCTCCCCAGCTCGCCACTGTTGGCCAGCATGCCCCCGCCCGTCAGGTTCAGCCCCGTCAGGCCGACCAGCGACCCGCCGTTCTGCAGGCCCCCGTCACCCAGATGCGCCTCGACCCTCTGACCCTGGAGCTGGGATTTCACTCCCCCTTCCAGACGGGAGGCCGTCAGCGTCATGTCCCCGAAGGAGGCCAGAACGCCCTCATTATGCACCACACCCGGTGAGCTCAGATGCAGCTCGCGTCCCGCCACCAGGCTGGACCCCTCATCCGAGCCATAGCTTCCCAGACGGGCCGTCAGGTTCCCCTGCGCCTGCACCAGACCACCCTCGTTCCGGAACGACCCGGCCGTCAGATCCACATCACCTTTGCCACTCAGCAGCGTCCCGCCTTGGTTGGAGAGCGTGCCTGCCGTCAGCGTCAGACCTTCGCTGGACTGGATCAGACCGTTGCTGTTGGAGATGTCACCGCCATGCAGCGTCAGGGACAGCGGACCATCGGCCGCGATCAGCTTCCCGCCATCATTCCTCAGCCCCGTCCCCTCAAGCGACACCGCCCCCTGTCGGCTCCCCAGCTCGCCGGAGTTCCGAACATCACTCCGTGCCTGTACGGTCAGGGGGCCAGCACTGGCCACGGCATGACCAGTGTTAGTGATGGTACCAT
>NZ_LMYH01000013.1:0-228099 GCF_002917995.1 Parasaccharibacter apium | reverse complement strand
TTTTGAGCCGGAAAATGAGCGCCGTTTTTCAAAAATGGGATGAAGGAGAATTTCAGGGCTTTTCCGCCTCTGGAAGAAACAGGAAAAAGGGATCGTAGGGACATGAACCAAGGTCTTTCTTCATGGCGGCAAGCCAGTCTGGAGCTGGAATGGAAGAAAGGACAGCCAGACAACACAACATATGAATTTACAAATCTTAGATTTAGATGTTGTTGAAAGACCTTGTGGAAACCGGGGTACCCGGCTTTCGAAAAATGTACCCCAGCTTACTCACAGTGTGTACAACCTCTGAAGACAAGTTAGAGCAAGGGGTGCAGAACGTTATCCCTCTTTTTCCACAATGAGGCTGTGTACAATCCCCGTTTCATAAGGGGGTACAGTACCGTCCCCGGTACTCGGTACCTCTCCCGCTTCGGGCCGTACTGTCCCCATGTACCCCAGTACGAACATCTTTGATCCATAAGTGATGGAAACAGTTGCATGATGCAGAAAACGCATAATGATTTTTCACAGGAAACTGCCGATGTTGTCGTCATCGGGACGGGCGCGGGCGGCGCACCGCTCATTGCGCGACTTGCCATGGCAGGGCGGAAGGTCGTGGCGCTGGAAGCCGGCCCTTCTTTCAAGGCCAGGTCCCACACGCCGGATGAGCCGACAGCACAGGAACTGTACTGGCTGCATGAGCGTCTGTCTGGTGGGGGAACACCGCAGGCCTTTGGGGGTAATAACAGTGGAACAGGGATTGGGGGGTCCCTGCTTCATTACGGGGCTTTCCTGCCGCGCATGGATCCCCGGGATTACCGCCTGTACAGTGAGAGCGGGAAAGGGGTGGACTGGCCTTTCGGAGCCGAAGAGCTTCAGCCTTACGTGGAAGAGGTAGAGCGCTTCATAGGTGTGAGTGGCCCAGCATCTTATCCCTGGGATGAGAGCCGCCATTATGCCTATCCGCCCGCAGCACCCAACAATGCCGCCCTGAAGATGCGTCAGGCCTGTGACAATGTAGGGCTGCGTCATGCAGATGGTCCTCTGGCTGTCATCACGAAAGCTCATGACCAGCCTCATTTTGGCCGACGGGAAGCCTGCGTGAATTGCGGTGCCTGTCATCAGGGTTGCCGGAACGGGGCGAAATCGGGCGTGGACAACACCTATCTGCCACTGGCCTGTGCCCATGGGGCTGAACTGCGTCCTGGCTGCATGGCGACGGGGTTTGAGCGGGACAGCCAGGGGCGGATCACGGCGGTCATCTATGTCCGTGACGGACGGGAGGAACGGCAGAAATGCCGGGCTGTTGTCCTGTCTGCCGGAGCGGTGGAAACGGCCCGCCTGCTGCTGAACAACGGTCTGGCGAACAGTTCCGGGCAGGTGGGACGCAATTACATGACGCATGTATCCACGCAGGTCTGGGGTGTGTTTGATGAAGAAACCCGGCCCAACAAGGGTTACCCATCCCTGACCATTTCCGAAGACATGTTGCGGCCAAAGGATGCCGACTTTGCGGGAGGGTATCTGCTCCAGTCCCTGGGCATGATGCCGCTCACATGGGCTGCCAATCTGGTCCGGGCGGATGGGCGCCGTGGTGAGGCCCTCAGCCGCACGCTGGCAGCCTACAATTACAGTGCGGGTATCGGGATGCACGGGGAAAGCCTGCCACGGGATGAAAACCGTGTGACCCTGTCTGATGAAAAAGACGCTTTCGGTCTGCCCAAACCACGGATCGACCATACATACGGCCCCAATGAGGACGCCATGCACCGCCATGCATCCCGCCTGATGGTGAAGATGTGGGAGTCCATCGGGGCGAAGGACATCCGTGTCATCAGCCGGGCCGCACACATGATCGGCACCTGCCGGATGGGAACCGATGCAGGAGCGGCCGTGGTCAATCCATATGGGCGCAGTTTCGACATCGACAATCTGTGGATCAGCGACCACTCCATCTTCCCGAGTTCCGGTGCGGCCAATCCGGCCCTGACAATCATGGCCCTTGCCCTGCGCACGGCAGATGCCATGCTGAAAGTGGTCTGAAAGGCTGGCCCTGCCCCGCAAGGAGGGCCCGCTTGACAGTGCGGCCCTCTTTCACCTAGGAAGAAAGCCGACCTGATGGTGGCGGCGTCCTGCTTTGCCTTCCGGGTCATCTCCTTCGCACCGGAAGGCAGTTTTGCCAGTTCCCTGTGGGGCGGCAGCCCTGACTGTCCCTGAGGTCCGGCATGCCCCGTGGCGCATGGTCCTGCCGTGCGGGTACCCGGCCTGTATTCTGGTTTTTCGTCTATTCCGATTAGTTACCCCACCGGGGCATATCAAGGCGCATCATTTCATGCATCTCGCCGAACTGAAGAAGAAATCCCCTGCTGATCTGCTGGCTTTTGCTGAAGAGCTGGAGGTCGAAAATGCATCATCCCTGCGCAAGCAGGACATGATGTTTGCCATCCTCAAGACTCTCGCCGAGCGTGAGCAGGCCATTTATGGCGAAGGAACGCTCGAGATCCTGCCGGATGGTTTCGGCTTTCTGCGCAGCCCGGAAGCCAATTATCTGCCCGGCCCGGATGATATCTATGTGTCTCCGGCCCAGGTGCGCCGCTTTGCCCTGCGGCCTGGTGATACGGTGGAGGGTGAGATCCGGGCGCCCCGGGATGGAGAGCGCTATTTTGCCCTCCAGAAGGTCAATACCATCAATTTTGAGGCACCGGAGCAGGTCCGTGCCCGTATCAATTTCGACAACCTGACCCCCCTCTTCCCCGAGCGCCGTCTCCGCATGGAAACCGAGCCGACAGGGGAAGCTGGCGCTGCTCCGGCTCCTGCCAAGGGCAAGGGGCGTGATCGCAAGGACCAGAAGGATTACACCTCCCGTGTGATTGATCTGGTCTCTCCCATCGGCATGGGGCAGCGTGCCCTGATCGTTGCACCGCCGAGAACGGGTAAGACGGTGATGCTTCAGAGCATTGCTGCTTCCATTTCTGCCAATCACCCGGATGTGTTCCTTATCGTTCTGCTGATTGATGAACGGCCTGAGGAAGTGACGGACATGGCCCGGTCCGTTCGTGGTGAGGTCGTTTCCTCCACCTTTGATGAACCGGCCCACCGCCATGTGCAGGTGACGGAAATGGTGCTGGAAAAGGCGAAACGCCTTGTCGAGCACAAGCGTGATGTGGTCATCCTGCTGGATTCCATTACCCGTCTGGCCCGGGCCTATAACACGGTCGTGCCCTCATCCGGCAAGGTGCTGACCGGTGGTGTGGATGCCAACGCCCTCCAGCGGCCGAAGCGTTTCTTCGGTGCGGCCCGTAACATCGAGGAAGGTGGCTCCCTGACCATCATTGCCACGGCCCTGATTGATACAGGTTCCCGCATGGATGAGGTCATCTTTGAAGAGTTCAAGGGCACGGGCAACTCCGAGCTGATGCTGGACCGCAAGCTGGCAGACAAGCGCACCTTCCCGGCCATCGACATCACCAAGTCCGGCACCCGCAAGGAAGAGCTGCTGGTGGACCGGGCTTCCCTCTCCAAGATGTGGGTCCTGCGCCGTATCCTTGCCCCGATGGGCACGATGGATGCCATGGACTTCCTGCTGGACAAGCTGCGTTACAGCAAGACCAATCAGGACTTCTTCGATGCGATGAACAACTGATTAACAGCCTGGTCTGTTGTCCATGAAAGAAAAGGCAGGGCCATGCATATGGCCCTGCCTTTTCTTTAGGTGAAGTCCATGTCAGACCATCAGCCATGGGGGATCAGAAGGTGAAGGAAGCTTGCCATCAAGATGATGGCAAGAGTGCCCATTCCCCAGAGGGTCAAGAACCACGCTAGACGTTTGGAGAAGGAGGCTGGCACCTTCTTCTTATCGTATGTGGTGAACTTAGTGATATCCATCGGCTTTTGTGACCTTTCCACGGAAAAGATAGTAGGAATAGATCGAATATCCCGTGATGATGGGGAGCAGGATGACGGTCCCGACGAGCTGGAAAAGCTGGCTGGGAACTGGAGATGCTACATCCCACAGGGTCAGGGTTGGTGGTACAGCGTAGGGCCAGATGGTAATGGCCAGGCCAACCAGGCTGAGCAGGAACCATCCAATGGCGCACAGGAAAGGCGTGATGGCGTGTTCCTTGTCTAGGGTCCGCCACATCAGGAAACCGGCCAGTGCCACCAGTAGAGGAACAGGCAGGCCGAACAGAATGTTCGGAAAGGCAATCCAGTGATGGAGATAGGGCGCATGGAGAAACGGCGTCCAGCAGCTAACGGCAATGATGCAGAGAATCATCAGAATGGATAATCTTTTGGACCAGCGGCGGCATCGTGCTTCCAGTTCATCGGATGTGCGCCAAACGAGCCAGGTCGTACCAAGAAGAGCATAACCTGTAACAACGGACAGGCCACAAAGAACGCTGAACGGTGTCAGCCAGTCCATGGCTCCTCCGGCAAAGGCACCGTGGCTTGTATGCACCCCCTGAACGTACCCGCCAAGAATGCAGCCCTGACAGAAAGCGGCAAGTGTGGACCCTGCCATGAAGCCCGTATTCCAGAAGGCCCGATGGTTGGGTGAGTGCGCCATGATGCGGAACTCGAATGCAACACCACGGAAGATCAAAGCCCCCAGCATGATGATGATGGGGATATAGAAGGCAGGCAGCAGCGTGCTGTAAGCACCGGGGAAAACACCGAACAGGGTTGCTCCACCCAGAACCATCCATGTTTCATTACCATCCCAGACGGGGGCAATCGTGTTGATCATGATGTCACGATGCTCCGGCTTTTTCTCGAAAGCAAAGAGCATGCCAATTCCCAAGTCAAAGCCATCAAGGATGACGTAGACCGAAATGGCCAGAATGACGATGAACGCCCAGATGAAGGGAAGATAGAATGCAAGGCCGGACATGTTATGACGCATCCTTGTTCTGAGAGATCGTATGATGGTGGCTACCTAGGATCATGATGTCATCGCTGGTGTTGTCAGCAGCTTCTGGGGTGGCCCGTAGCAGGCGGATGAGCATCAGGAGGCCTGAGCCGAAAACAAAGAGATAGACCGCAACAAAAAACAGCATGGAGAAAGACAGGCTGGAGAGTGCCAGCGGTGAGGCGCTGTCTTTCGTGCGAAGCAGGCCATAGACCGTCCATGGTTGCCGCCCGACTTCTGTCGTAACCCAGCCACAGAGCAGAGCCAGAAACCCAGCTGGTGCCATGGTGAGTATCACCCGCAGGAAAAGAGGATGGTCGAACAAACGCTGTCGGCGCCGCAGCCAGAGTGACCAGAGGCCGCAGAGCAGCATAAGCCCCCCTAGGGCAATCATGATGCGGAAAGAAAAGAACACGATTGGTGCCGGGGCCCGCTGGTCTGCCGGATAATCTTTCAGGCCGGGTACCTTGCCGTTGATATCATGGGTCAGGATGAAGGAGCCCAGTAGCGGAATCCCTATGGCGTAATCCGTACGTTCTGTCTTCATGTTCGGGATGCCGAACAACAGTTCAGGGGCTCGTGTTTCGCTTGTCCAGTCGCCTTCCATGGCGGCAATCTTGGCGGGCTGATATTTCAGGGTGTTCAGCCCATGCATGTCGCCCGCTATGATCTGGAGAGGGGCTGTGATGACAATCATCCAGAGGGACAGGGAGAACATGAGGCGGATCGTACTGTCTGCCTGTGTACCTCCCTTTTTGGCCTTGAGCAGATGCCATGCACCTGCGGCAGCTACCGTGAAGGCCACTGAAAGCATGGCAGCCAGCCCCATATGGGTGATCCGGTAGGGAAAGGATGGATTGAAGATGATGGCCAGCCAGTCATGGGGCAGGAAATGGCCTGTCTTTTGGTCAATGACATAGCCTTGTGGGGTTTGCATCCATGAGTTGGATGCAAGGATCCATGTCATGGAGATCAGCGTTCCTGTAGTGACGGCACAGGTTGCAAAGAAATGCATTCTGCGGCCGACACGGTTCAGCCCGAACAGCATGACACCAAGGAAACCAGCCTCCATAAAGAAGGCCGTCATGACTTCGTAAGAGAGAAGCACGCCTGTGATGGGCCCTGCCTTGGCAGAGAAGCCTGCCCAGTTGGTACCGAACTCGTAGGCCATCACGATGCCAGAGACGACCCCCATGCCGAAGACGATGGAGAAGATTTTCAACCAGTATTTAAAGAGATTCAAATAACGGTTATCATTCGTTTTTAACCACATGCCTTCAAGAAAGGTGAGGAATACAGATAGACCGATCGAAAATGCTGGGAATATTATATGTACGCCAACGGTAAAGGCGAATTGTATTCGTGCGATTGTGAGAGGTAACTCATGGTCATTAACCATATATAATCATTCCTTTTCGTTGGAATGGGAGGAATTTGACATTTTTTCATTATTGATTTTGGCGAGTTTTCAACAATTGATTTTATTTTTCTTCTTATAAATATTTTTTAAATAAAAAATTCCCGTCATTTTTTGCGGGGTCAGGCCGATGGCAGGTGATGAAAATTTGCCATCATATTTTTGTAGGATCATGTGATGATCAGCTTTGGCAATAAGGTAAGGCTGGATGATCCCGTGCTTCAGGAACTGGATGCTTCTTGTTCCAACCCCAGCAGGAAGGCCTTGCTCTCTGCGCCTTCAAACCCGCTATAGTCACCATGGCCCCTGCCGTGGGAGGGCAGGACACGGTGGCAGGGAATGAGAATGAGCAGCGGGTTGCGGGCCACGGCCTGACCGATGGACTGCGGGCTTCCGCCGACAGTTTCGGCCAGGTCGCCATAGGTCCGGGTCTGCCCGTGCGGAATGGCACGCAGGGCTGCCCAGACACGTTTCTGATAGGCCGTGCCATCAAGCATCAGTGGAATGGACTGGAAATCCACCGGCTCTCCATCAAAATAATCCTGCATCATGTCCCGCACTTTCAGCAGGAGGGGCGTCTCACTCTGGTCCCGGCCCCAGCCTTCATCAAGGGAGACGATCTGCCCCTCTTCTTCGCTGAGGGTCAGGGCACCGAGGGGAGAATGGAAAGAAAGCTGTGGCATGGCTGTCAGGCTGCCCCTTTTGCGGGAGAGCGTCAATTCTTTCTTTGGCCCGCTGCTTTTCGGGCATGAGTGCTGTATGAAAGGCGGCATGACATCATCCAGCATTTCCACCCAGACGGTTTTTGCGTTGGCGACAGGCCCGGTGCAGGGGGCGATTGCGGTCATGCGGGTCAGCGGGCCGGAGAGTGCGATCCTGCTGGCAGCTCTCTGTGGTGCCCTGCCAGCTCCCCGTCATGCCAGCCTGCGGGCCTTGCGGCATGAAGGTGACGTGCTGGATCACGCTCTCGTCCTCTGGCTGCCGGGGCCTCGGTCCTATACGGGGGAAGACAGCTTCGAGCTGCATCTTCATGCCGGTCCGGCCATCGTGGAGGCAGTGGCGCAGGCCCTTGTTTCCCTTGGTGCCCGCCCTGCCGAACCGGGAGAGTTCACCCGTCGGGCCGTGCAGGCAGGACGGATGGACCTGTTGCAGGCCGAGGCCATAGCCGATCTGATTGAAGCCGATACGCAGGCCCAGCGGCATCAGGCCCTGAAACAGGCTGATGGTGCTCTGAGCCAGCTTTACACGGAATGGGCGTCCCGCCTGCGGCAGGTTCTGGCCCAGCAGGAAGCTCTGATCGATTTCCCGGATGAGGAACTCCCCCCGGAGGTGGAAGACGCCCTGCTGGGTGACTGCCGGACCCTGGCGGAAGAGATGCAGGCCCATCTGGCTGATGAACGGGGTGAGATCGTCCGTGATGGTCTGAAGATCGTTCTGGCGGGGGCTCCGAATGTGGGAAAGTCCAGCCTGCTGAATGCGTTGAGTGGTCAGGATGCTGCCATCGTCACGCAGAAGGCGGGTACGACACGGGATGCCATCGCCGTGGACTGGATGATAGAGGGCATCCGTGTCCGGCTGATTGATACGGCAGGCGTGCGGGAGACGGAGGATGAGATCGAGGCGGAAGGTATCCGCCGGACCATGCGGCACGTGAAAGAGGCCGATCTGCTCTTTCATCTTGTCGGGCCGGGGGATGAGACGCCCCTGCTGGCGGATCACGCCATAAGGCTGCGGACGAAGACGGACCTCGCCCCGGCACGGGAGGGTGAGCTTGGCATCCATACGAAGGATGAAGCCGGTCTGGCCCCTCTGAAGGCATGGCTGAAAGCCCATCTGGCCCGTCTCATGGCTCAGCGTGGCACCCCGCCCCTGACCCGTGCCCGCCATCGGGCAGGGCTGAAGGAGGCACAGGAACATATGACCCGTGCGCTGGAAGCCCCATGGCCGGAGGTGCGAGGAGAGGAGCTGCGTCTGGCCATGCAGGCCCTTGGCCGACTGACGGGCCATGTGGATGTGGAAGCCCTGCTTGATACGATTTTTGGCCAGTTCTGTATAGGAAAGTGACGTTACCTCAATGAGCACATCACCTGCGCAAACCTATGATGTCATCGTGGTGGGGGGCGGTCATGCCGGGACGGAAGCCGCCGCTGCCGCTGCCCGCTTCGGGGCCCGGACATTGCTGCTGACGCACAGGCTGGACACCGTAGGCAGCATGTCCTGCAATCCGGCCATCGGAGGCATCGGCAAGGGCCATCTCGTGCGGGAGATTGATGCCTTTGATGGTCTCATGGGCAAGGCGGCAGACCGGGCGGGAATTCATTTCAAGCTGCTGAACCGTTCCAAAGGGCCAGCGGTACATGGGCCACGGGCGCAGGCGGACCGCTCGCTTTACCGGGCCGCCATACAGGACCTTCTGGCGGCCACACCCAACCTGACCATGCTGGCCGGGGCCGTGGGCGACCTGATTGTCGAGAAGGGCCATGTCCGGGGTGTGATCTGCGAGGATGGCCGCCGTTTTTCCGCCGGGGCAGTCGTGCTGACAAGCGGCACCTTCCTGCGGGGCGTGATCCATACGGGGCGGGTCAGCCAGCCAGCCGGACGCATTGGCGATGCGCCCGCCATGCAGCTTGGGGAACGGCTGGAAGCCCTGGGGCTGAAAATGGGCCGCCTGAAAACAGGCACCCCGCCCCGTCTGGCCCGTGACAGCATCGACTGGGAGGCCCTGCCTGCCGATGAGGGCGATGCCGAGCCGGAGGCCTTCAGTACGCTGACAGCCTCCCTGCCCAATAGACAGATCGTCTGCCGCATCACGCAGACAACCCCGCAGACACACAGGATCATTGAGGACAACCTGCATCTTTCGGCCATGTATGGCGGTGAGATCACCGGGCGGGGTCCCCGCTACTGCCCGTCCATCGAGGACAAGATCGTCCGTTTCGCAGGGCGGGACAGTCATCAGGTGTTTCTGGAGCCGGAGGCCCTGCCGGGCAATCCGGGTGGGGAGCTGGTCTACCCCAACGGCATCAGCACCTCTCTGCCTGCCGAGGTGCAGGCGCAGATGATCGCTTCCATGCCGGGGCTGGAGACGGCCCGCATCGTCACCCCCGGCTATGCCGTTGAGTATGATTATGTTGACCCACGGGAGCTGCGTCCGTCTCTGGAGCTGCGGGCCTTGCCCGGCCTGTATCTCGCCGGGCAGATCAATGGCACGACAGGGTATGAGGAAGCGGGCGCACAGGGTCTTCTGGCCGGTCTGAACGCTGCCCGGGCCGTGGCAGGCAGGGAGCCCCTGACGCTGGGACGGGAGGAATCCTACCTTGGCGTGCTGATTGATGACCTGACCCTGCATGGTATCAGCGAACCCTATCGCATGTTCACCTCACGGGCGGAATATCGCCTTCTTCTGCGGGCGGACAATGCGGACCTGCGCCTGACACCAAAAGCCATCGAGGCCGGATGTGTTGGCACAGAACGTGAGGCGGCCTTCCGTGAGACGGTGCGCCAGATTGATGAAGCGATGGGGGAAGCCCGGAAACCGGCCTTCCTGCCCCAGCACCTGCGGGAGCATGGTATCGAGGTCTCGCAGGATGGACGGCGGCGCAGCCTGCTGGACGTACTGGCGACACAGGCCGATGAGACACGGATTGCCAGTCTCTCTCCATGGTTTGCCGCTCTGCCGGTCCGTATCGGGCGGCACGTACAGACAGAGGCCCGCTATGGTGGCTATCTGCGCAGGCAGGAGCGGGAAATCCAGCAGCTGAAGAGTGAGGCGGCCTTGCGCCTGCCGGATGATCTGGATTACGGGGCGATCGGGGGGCTGAGCCAGGAAATGCAGGAGCGGCTGGGGGCTGCCCGTCCGGCCGATTTCGCCGCTGCGGGGCGTGTCCGGGGTGTGACGCCCGCTGCCCTTATTGCCCTGCTTGCCCATGTCAGGAGCCGTACATGATGACGCATGTTTCACATGAAACAGAAAAGAAGCTCGCCCATTTTGCCAGCCTGCTGACCCGCTGGAATGAGAAGATCAATCTTGTCAGCCCGAAGGATATCGCCCACCTCCGCCAGCGTCACATTGAGGACAGTCTCCAGCTCGTCCCGCATGTTGCGGCTGGTGTGCGGATAACGGACCTTGGTTCTGGCGGTGGTTTCCCCGGGCTGATCGTGGCGATCGCAACAGGAAACCCGGTCACGCTGATTGAGTCCGACCAGCGGAAATGCGCCTTCCTGCGGGAAGCGGCACGGGAATGTGGTGCCCGTGTCACCGTGCTGGCAAAACGGATCGAGCAGGCAGAGGTGGAACCGGCGGACATTGTGACAGCCCGTGCGCTGGCCCCCCTGCCCCAGCTGCTCGACTGGGCACGGCCTCTGCTGAAGGAGGAAGGGTATTGTCTTTTCCTCAAGGGAAGAAAAGCGTCAGATGAGTTGACCAGTGCCCGTTCTGACTGGCACATGAGATATGAAAGTCTCCCAAGCCGAACAGACCCAGACGGGGTCCTTCTCAGGATCAGTGATTTCAGACGTGTCTAAAGCTGCTTCACATACACCGCACATCATCGCCATTGCCAACCAGAAGGGGGGTGTCGGCAAAACGACGACCAGCCTGAATCTGGCGGCAGCTCTGGCGCAGCGCAAGCGTGTCCTGCTGGTGGACCTTGACCCGCAGGGCAATGCGTCAACAGGCCTCGGGCTGGATTATGATGAGCGTGGCCGTGGCACCTATGGCGCCTTGCTGGAGGATGCCCCGGCGGAGACGCTTCTCCGTTCCAGCGTGGTGCCGAAGCTGGATGTCATGCCTGCCAATGGCGACCTGGCCGGAGCCGAGCTGGAGATGATCGACCAGGACCGGCGGGAATACCGGCTGCGGGATGCCCTGAAACCATTGCTTAACCGGTATGACATCATTCTGATCGACTGCCCGCCCAGCCTGGGGCTGTTGACCCTCAATGCGCTTGTCGTGGCCCAGAGCGTTCTGGTGCCGTTGCAGTGCGAGTTCTTCGCTCTGGAGGGGATCAGCCAGCTGGTCCGTTCCATCGAGCGGGTGCGTCTTGCCTTCAATGCGGACCTGCATCTGGAAGGGATCGTGCTGACAATGTTCGATACCCGCAACAATCTCTCTGCTCTGGTGGCGGAGGATGCCCGGGGCTTCTTTGGTGATCAGGTCTTCAAAACGATGATTCCCCGTAATATCCGTATTTCCGAAGCACAGAGTCATGGGCGGCCTGTCATGGATTATGCCCGCAGTTCCACCGGGGCACTGGCCTATGAGGATCTGGGGGCCGAGCTGCTGAAACGGCTGAAGAAGAAAGGCTGAGCACCATGGCAAAGAAGGCATCCCCCTCCTCCCGCAAACTTGGCCGGGGTCTGGCCGCTCTTCTGGGGGATCAGGCGCCCAATCTGGCCCGTGTTGGGGCCCCGCAGGGTGAGGTTCAGGCTCCGTCCCAGCCAGGAAGTCTGGGGGTGGATCTGCTCGCTCCCAGTCCGTTCCAGCCGCGTCGGGACATGAATGAAGACCGGCTGGCCGAGCTTGCGGATTCGATCCGCTCCCGCGGGGTGATCCAGCCCATTCTTGTGAGACCGGACCCCGAGCAGAAGGGGCGGTATCAGATCATTGCTGGTGAACGCCGCTGGCGGGCTTCGCAGAAGGCGGGCCTGCATGAGGTGCCCGTCTATATCCGTCAGCTTGATGATACGGATGCCATGGCGGCGGCCATGGTCGAGAATCTCCAGCGGTCGGATCTCAACCCTGTTGAGGAAGCAATGGGGCTGCAACGGCTGCTGCAGGATTATAGCCTGACGCAGGAGGAACTGGCCGGGGCGATTGGCAAGTCCCGCTCTCACATCACCAATACCATGCGCCTGCTGAACCTGCCGGAGGCTGTTCTGGTCCAGCTGCGGGATGGTGGGTTGAGTGCCGGTCACGCCCGTGCCCTGCTCGGTCATCCCGACCCGGTGGCCGGTATGGCTGAGGTACTGGCAAAGGGACTGAATGTCCGCCAGACGGAAGACCTCGTGGCCCGGCTGAACAAGGCGGCCAGTGAGGAGAAGACCACGGCTGCCCCAGCTCCGGAGATCACCCGGCTGGAGGAAGACCTCTCCGCCCGTTTCGGGCTGAAGACGCAGATACGCTTCAATGGGAAAAGTGGATCGCTGAAGATCAACTATTCCTCTCTGGAGCAGTTTGAGGCCCTCATGGCCCGTCTGACCGGACAGAGCTGATTTTTTTGAGAAAATATTTAAAATCCCCTTGTCAGCCTTCATGAAGGCTGATAGATAACCATCCATCGGTTACCGATTGTGGGCACATAGCTCAGTTGGTAGAGCAGCTGACTCTTAATCAGCGGGTCCTAGGTTCGAGCCCTAGTGTGCCCACCACAATCGGCCGGTTCCCCTGAAAAGATGTCGAAAACTTTCCGGATGCCAGCGGCAGGACACCCGCTCTGCGTTTTCTGCTGGAAAGAAGATGATCCCCTTTCTCCTAAAAACCGCTCTGTCCGCCGTGCTCGTGGCCTCCATTGCCACGGTGGCCCGTCGCCTTCCTGCTTTGGGTGCGCTCATTGCGTCCCTGCCGCTTGTGTCTGTTCTGGGGATGATTTTTCTCTGGGCTGAGAAACCGGACCGTGAGCTGATGGCCACTCATAGTGAGGCGACTTTCTGGTACGTTCTGCCATCCCTGCCCATGTTTCTGCTCATTCCCGCCCTCCTGCGGCGAGGCTGGCCTTTCTGGGGCAGTCTGGCGGTTGGCTGTGTATTGACGGTTCTGCTTTATCTTGTCGTGGTCTGGTGCGCCCGACGTTATGGCATGGTTCTGTAAATGGTCAGACAGGACATGCTCATGATTATTCTGCGTCTTGACTGACGTTACCCTGCGTTGACTTTTCATTTATTTTTTTGAAAAATTACTCTTTCTTTCTGGAGGATGAAACGTGAAGAGTGCCAGTCCGTTCGGCTATTTCATAAAAGGTATAAAAAATTAGGTGACATTCAGCGGACGGGCAACTTGTCCTGAATACTGGTATTTTAGGCTTTTTGAATTTATTTTTTATTTTGTTATTGAAATAATTGATTCTATATCTGGTAGTATATTTCCATGGCTTGTTGTTTATATTTTAATGTTTTTACCGGGTATAGCTGTTGGGATGCGACGGTTACATGATACTGGTCGGTCCGGTTGGTGGGTATGGCTGCCGTCAGCATCCTTCTCAGTGATCGTCGTTTATCATGCTTCGTTCCTGTATAAATTAAATCCGTCAGGGGGACATCTGTCCCCACTCGTTTTCCTTCCCATTATCCCATTCCTGCTTTGCCCGATCGCTACTCTCATTTTTTTGTGTCAGCCGGGGACGCCGGGGAACAACAGGTTTGGTCCTCCGCCTGGTAACGGCAGAGGCTGAGAGTAAAATCTGTTTCATGTCCTGAGAAAGGCATAAGCGATATTCAGCAAGTTTCGATGGCTGGCATCCTCATGGAGGTTGCCAGCCATTTTTTATGGGCAGACCGTTTCATGATGATGACGTGTTTCCTCATGTTAAGGATATATGGCTGGATCAGGGCACTTTATGCGGGCAGGCCGGCCATAAGTCTGTTATGGACAGGCAGGACAGGATAGGATGGCAGCGTCAGAGAAGATGAGAGTGCTATGCGTGTAAGCGATTTCAAGCCTCGGCCAGTCGCAGGGCGGCATCAGCCGGTGATAGCCCTGGTCGGGTGTGATGGAAGTGGGAAGTCCACCGTGGGGACGGCCCTGCTGGCGCTGTTGCAGGCCGAGCGGCCGACGGCTTTCTGCCATCTCGGCAAGCAGGCAGGCAATCTGGAGCGTACGCTTGCCCCCCTGCCCTTCATTGGCCCGTATGTGACAGGCAAGGCCAGGAAAGAAAATAGCCGGATACAGACCGGCAAAAAAGCAGGCGTGCTGGCGGCCGTGTCGGGTTTCGTTCTGTCCATGCGGCGTGTGTTTCGTTTCGCACTCATGCGGTGCAAACATGAACGGGGCATGGCCGTGCTGACGGATCGTTATCCGCAGAACAGTGTGCCCGGCCCCATGGATGGCCCCACTCTGGCCAATCTGAACCGGGATGGCGTCCTGCTGCGGATTTTCAGCCGGGTGGAGCGGGCGCTCTATGCACGGATGGCCCGTTTCCGGCCAGATGTCGTCATACGGCTGAATGTTGACTTGGAGACGGCCCTGCAACGCAAGCCGGATCATGTTTCTTTCAAGCTGGCCCGCAAGATTGAAGACCTTGCCCGGCTGGATTTTTCTGGTGCTCCCATCGTTGATATCGATGCCACCGAGCCGCTGGCGCAGGTGCTGGCACAGGCAGAAGAAACAGTCCGCAAGGTGCTGGCACTCTATCCCCGTTCCGGCCAGGGATTGGCTGCGCAGCCCCGGGCAGGCTGTCTGGTTTCGCTGGTTGGGTGTGATGGGTCTGGCAAGTCCAGTATCAGCCAGTCTCTGGTCCAGCATTTTTCTGAAACACGTCCAACCGTTTATGGGTATCTTGGTCTTGGTTCGGGTGATCTTGGGCGGCGGATCGGGGCTCTGCCCCTTATTGGTCCAGCGTTGGAGAAGAAGCTGAACGGCAAGGCCAAGAAGGCCCGGACCAAGGGTGAAAAAATGCCGGGCCTGATGACGGGTCTTGTTCTGTTTGTCTTTTCTCTGGTGCGGCTGAAGCGCTTTCTACGGGTCAGGCGGGCGGTCGAGAAGGGATTTCTGGTGGTGACGGACCGTTACCCGCAAATGGAAATTCCTGGCCAGTGTGATGGTCCTGGTCTTTCAGCGGCTTATAGCAGCAATCCGCTGATCCGGTTTCTGGCCTGGCTGGAACGTGGCATCTATCGCCGGATCGTGGCCTTCCGGCCTGATCTGGTCATCCGGCTGAATGTGGATGCGGAAACAGCCCATGGCCGCAAACCGGACCATGACCTCGAGGCCCTGCGGATCAAGGCGGAGCTGATGCCGCAGCTGAATTTCAATCATGCTCCGCTGGTTGAGGTCGATGCCCGCCAGTCTTACGAAGCTGTGCGGCAGGACGTGCTGGATATTCTGGCACGGCACGGGCTTGTCTGAAGCAGGAAGGCCCATCCGTTTTTCTGGATGGGCCTTGCCGCAAGGGGCGGGCGTTCAGTGTGGGCTGCGTTCCAGGAAGGCCCGGATGCGCTGGGGAATTCCCTCCGGGGATTGGAAGCGGTCCCGCCGGTAATCCTGCGTTCCCTCCAGTTTTTTCTCGATCAGCCCGTCATGGAAATCGCCCATCATGCCGTTGATCGTGGCGAGATATTCTGAAAGCTGGTCCAGCCCTCTGGAGGGGCGGATCGTGCGCAGTGTGTCATTGAAGGCCACCCGGCGGCTGATGATCTTGCGCATGACATGGAATTCATGGCCGGTTGTGGCATCCAGCGTGCGTATCAGTTTTGCCAGTCTGGCATTTTCTTTCTTCTGGTAAGCGATGATGCCTGCCGTACTGTCTTCTTTCCAGAGGGCGATGGGGGCGGCGATCAGCCAGTAATAGACCGGTGAGAGCACGACCCAGAGGATGAGGCCGTTGATCAGCGTAGCCCGCCGCTGGTGGTTTTTGAAGGCATCCTGCATGTTGCCCATGATGATGGTGACAACATGCAGCAGGAGCGGATAACGGTGCTGCCTGGTGAAATTGGCACAGGCAAAGCGCATGTGCTTGAATTTGGCCCGTGCGTATTTGAAGGCCAGCTGTTCGTCCTTGCTGGCTGTGCCAGAGAGGGCAATCTTCAGGATCAGGCGACGGAAGGCCTTGCGGTCCACGCCATGTTCGAGAAGCTGCCAGCAGAGATTGTAGCCATCCCGGATTTCAGTCTTCTCACAGGCGGGCAGGACATCCTCGGGCAGGGGGGTGTCAGGGTGGGGAACGTCATCAAGGAGAACATGCTCAAAGACGGTATCCAGCATCTTCTGAGGGAAAGCCGGTGTGCTGCGGCGGCTGGCAGAAGGGCGGAAAGGGAAAATGGGCATGGCTGGGCTGGCATCTCCTGGCAAGGTATCAGCTGCCGGGCGAGGCGGGCAGGCTGTCGGTCTGGCGGATCTCCCTTTCATGAGGGAGGATGATCCTGTTGCGGCGCAGATAGGTTATACCCATTATGGCGAACGTGGTCATGGTAGCAAAGAACATGCCCAGGGCATAGGCAAGCCCGGCGCCGTTCAGGCCGTAGTGATGGCCCATGTAGACAAGCAGCGGGACGTAAAGAATCACGGAAACGAGCTGGGCCAGCATGATGTAATGGGAGCGTCCCGCCGTGTAGAGCACGCCTTCCATTGGCAGCCCGGCGGTGAAGAAGACCAGAGCCGGAGACATCCACATCATCAGGGTTGCGGCATCGCCAAAGCGGTGACCGAACATGCTGATGACGGGTTTCCCCCCGATATAGACAACCAGCATGGCCAGCATGCCCAGTGCGCCGGAAAGGACGCTGGTCCGCAGGGCCAGCTTCCATGGGGCGGAGGTCCGTGGATCCATGAGAACGACTTCGGGGTAGTAGCTTTTCTCCAGCAGTTTTGCAGGCCGCTGGACAGCATCCAGAAACTCCATGGCGAGGGAATAGAGGCCGGCTGCCGATGTGCTGACGATCTTGCCGACCAGCAGTTTGCTGATCGGCTCCCAGACCGTTTCCAGCAGGGTGGTGATGTTGGCGGTCCAGACGAAGCCCCACATGCCCTTTGGCATCTGCCGGGCTGCCTTCAGGATGCTGGGGCGCAGCCCTTTCAGCAGGTCATGGCGTTTCAGTTCCAGCAGGGCCGTGGCCCAGAGATATATCTGGCCAGCCAGAAGAGCCAGGTACCAGGCGATGACGAAACCGGCCAGCTTCATGCCACTGCCCCATGCCAGCAGGCAGCAGACAGCCCGGACAGCTGGCGTGATGAGCTGCTGCCGGGAGACGAGGTCTATGCGGTCGAAAAGGCGGAGGATGCCGTAGGCGGCCGTGCTGCCCATGCCGGGGATCAGCGTGCAGTAGAGCAGGATCAGCAGGGTTGGCTTGTCATGGACACCCAGCACTTTGCCCAGACAGAGGAAGGCCACCATGCCGAACACCATGGAGAGAAGCCCCGCACAGATATCCAGCCCCATGGCCAGGCTGATGCTGGTCTGAACAGTCTTGCGCTCTCCCTTCTGCCAGGGAACAGCAGCATAGTGCAGGACAATCTGCCAGCTCTGGAACTGGCCGATGGCGGCAATCGTCTCGATGTAGGAGGCTATCAGTGTCAGAACGCCGAAATCATGCGGGCGCAGTGTTCGCCCGGTCACGACCAGTGCGACGAGACCCATGACAGCCCCGATGAGTTTGGTCGATCCCAGCTTTCCCGCATTTTTCAGAACAACGCGGAAAAGATCATCCTTGAACCACCCTTTCATTCTGCGGGCTCGTGGAAGGCAGGAAGTTCATTGATGGCGACAATCCGCCAATGCCCGGCAATATGTTCGATGATGCTCAGGGAAAGATTCTGGATGCAGAAGCGCAGGGCCGTTTCCACGGGGATGTCCAGACAGTGGGCAAGAGCCATGCGAATGGCACCGCCATGGCTAAGAATGACCATGTCTTTTCCGGCATTCTGTCGGGCATGGCTTTCCAGCGCCAGGCCGATGCGCTGGCGGACATCCACCATGCTTTCACCCTCTGGTGGACGTTCATCTGCTGCGATGGACCAGAAAGGGGGAGCCGGTTTTCTGAGCAGGGATGGAAACGTGTCGTGGGGGGTACCGTTCCATTGCCCGATTGACTGTTCAATGAAGGCGGGGTCAATCCTCATGGGAGTGGAGAAATTGCCGGCTTTCTGAATGGTCAGGCCGGTGTCGCGGGCCCGCTGGAGGGGGGAGGAAAACCATGTCGCCTTGCGGGGCAGGCGCCGGGCCAAGGCCTCGTAGGCGGGCTTCTGGCTGCGGAGATGCTGGGGACAGAGGGGCACGTCCAGCGTGCCGTACATGGTCTGTCGTGCTGCTTCTTCCACGATGGCATGACGCACCAGCCAGAAACGTGTCACACCGGCGGGGAGGTCCGGTCCATCCAGAAAATGCTCCTGAGGGTCTGGCATGGCGGGCTGCGTCACAAAAAAACCTCTCGAATGGGTCAGACAGCTGTGTCGGTTTGCCGGGGGAGGGCTGACAGGCTGATCACAGATTCATGATAAGGCGCATAGCGGGGAAAGAAACAGCTCTCAAGGAGAAGTTTCATAATTTGTGAAAACTGTTGCGGTCCTGGATGCGGTTTTTCATTCCGTTCTGACGCCGGGACAGCTATCTGATAGGCATGGCCCCGTCAGGCGGGGAACAGGCCAGAAAGCCACGAAGGAGAGAGACGGACATGAAACTTTCAGCAGGGCCGGTCATGGCTCCGGGTTTCTGGGTCAGGCTGTTCCGCACGGTCTGGCCGAAGAGCGACAATGAAGTATTCGTGCTGGATGGCAAATGGGTGATCCTGTTTCATGTCGTCATTGTTGCCATCCTTATCGGCGTCCATCTGATTCTGATGAACCTCAAGGATTTCTGACAGGACGCAAGGCTTTCCGGGTCATGACGGTTCCAGCCAGCAGGTAGAGGCCGACACCGCCCAGACTGATCCAGAATGGCAGGGGAATGTCGCTGTACCAGGCGAGGAGCAGCCCGCCCCATGAGAGCAGAAGCGCCCCCAGAACGGAGCAGACCATGCCCCGGAAGGGAGGGAGCTCCAGCTTCAGGGCAGCGGCAGCAGGGCCGACCATCAGGCTGAAACAGAGCAGTGCTCCGGCGATTTCCGCACAGGCCGCCGCAGCGAGGGCGGCAAGCAGGAGGAAGAGCTGGCCCAGCCGGGTTGGCGAGAGGCCCTGTGCCTCTGCCAGGCTGGGGCAAAGGCTGCTGAAAAGCAGGGGGCGCCAGAGGATGGCCACCCCTCCAAGACAGACAGAGACCAGCCCTGCCAGCATACCAAGGGTTGGGCCATCCAGCCCCAGAACATCGCCAAAAAGCAGGGTCGTTGTCTGGGAAGACGCTTCATTCGCTTCATGAAGACACCAGACACCAATCCCCAGGCTGGCGGCCAGAATGAGGCCGGTCATCGTGTCCCGCTGGGTGGGATGCTGTCTGCCCCGCTGTTCCTGCCCCATGAAGAGACCGCCCACCATGCTGGCGGCCATCATGCCTGCCAGTGGGGGGAGATGCAGCCACACGGCTGCTGCTGCCCCACTGAAGCCGATATGCGGCAGGGCATGGGCTGCAAAAGCCTGTCGCCGCAGCAGCATGAGCCAGCCCAGCGTGCCAGCCAGCAGCGAAACGAGAAAACAGCCCAGAAAGGCATGCTGCATGAAGGGGAAAGAAAAGGGATTGGTCTCAGACATGCAGCGCTCCCTTTGACAGAGTGATCTCTCTCATGGGCAGGTCAAGGCCAGTGGTCTGTAGCGGCCCATGAACCGTGATGAACAGACTGACCTTTTTCTGCTGGTGAAGCTGGCTGAAAAGCTGGAGCAGCGCTTCATGGCTGGCACGATCCAGGGCGGCAAAGGGTTCGTCAAGAATGAGCAGCCTCGGGGAGCCGGCAAGGGCCTGTGCAAGGGCAACACGTTGTCTTTCGCCGCCAGAAAGCGCTCCGAGCGGGCGTGAGGCCAGAGGCAGGGCCCCGACTTCAGCCAGAAGGGCCCTGGCTTTCCTGCGGGTTTTGCGAGGGGCAGGAAAGCCCCAGTGCGTGCCATCCAGACAGGCCATGACATGGCTGATGACTGGCAGCATGGGCGCCGTGTCGTCAGCCTTCTGCGGCATGTACCCACAATGGCGGCGGGCTCTGGCGGGTGGGTGGCCATTGATGAGAAGCTTCCCCCCCTGTAGGGGAAGCAGTCCCATGAGGGCTCGGAGAAAACAGGTTTTTCCGGCTCCATTCTGTCCACGCAGGATGGTCAGGCCCTCCAGGGGAACATCAAGAGTGGCATGATGCAGGACAGGATGGCCCCCTACCTGGAGGCTGACATCCCGGCAGGTAAGGCGGGCTTCCTTCATGGATGGGGGGGTAGCGGGGTGTTGCGGGGCGCTGTCTGGTACAGGGCCTGTTCGAGCGATGTGAGGATGCCGTTCAGCCAGTCCTGCCAGTGTTGCCCGGTGGGCAGGCTTTCCCCGATGGCAAGGACTGGAATGCCGGACTGACGGGCCATGTCCTCCATTCTGCTCGCCTGTGGGGCGCTGATGGCCGGATTGCTGACCAGAAAGCGGATGGTCTTCTCGTGCAGGGCTGTTTCCAGCATGGCGGTGTCACGGGGGGACAGACCGGATTCGTTCATCAGGGCACGGGCCCAGCTCTGGTCTGTCATGACCAGCCCAGCCGCCAGCAGGAGACGTTCCCCGGCTGGTTCGGTCATGGCGAAGGGGGCGCCATGGTCTCTCTGCTGGATGGCCTGCTGGCGGGTGGCGATCTGGTCGATCTGCTGTTCGAACAGGGCGAGGCGCCTGTCGATGTCCTGCTGGGCCTGGGGGCGAAGCCCGGCAAGCCAGACGGCGATCTGTCGGGCCGTATTCCGGACCGTGGGGAGATCAAAAAAGAGATGCGGGTCTTCTCCGGTCTGCCAGCCCCCCTGACTGGCAGCAAGGAAGAGCTTCACAGAGGTGGGAAGCAGCTTCATGGCCCAGTCATCATAGGTGGCTCCATTGAGCAGTACGGCATCACTGGCTGCCAGCTGGCGGGCCATGAGGGGTGAAGGCTGGAGATGGTGCGGGTCCAGCCCCTCGCTGGTGATGAGCGAGCGTGTCCGTAGCGCTGGGCCACCAATCTGCTGGGCGATATCGCACCAGACGGGTTCCACGCAGCTCAGCAGGGGGGCTGGTCGGTCCGGTCCCGTTTCCGTGCTGGCCCGGGAAGGAAGGGGCAGCAGGCCTGTCAGCAATGTCAGAAAAAGCGGCAGGCAGGGGAGAAAACGCACCGTGAACATGGAAGCCTTTCAGGGCCATCAGCAGACGTGGATGTTATATAATAACATTTCGTTTGTCTGAAAAGGCACGGTCCTCCCCTCCCCTTCTCTCATTTGTGCCCGAACAGATGGCGGAGATCGTCACTGAGATGCTGGAAGGCATCCTCGTTGCTGCGCCGCCGCCTGTTCCCTTTCTCGGAAATGGCTGTAACGGTGACGGTCATGCCGGCAGCGAGGTTGAGGTCCGGCGGGATGGAATCCAGGCTGATGCGGACGGGAATACGCTGGGCCAGCCGCACCCATGTATAAACAGGGTCCACGGTGGGCAGGCCGAGGGCATTGGTCAGGGCGTTCCTGCTTGCAATGCCACGGGTGATGCTGTGGACATGCCCATAAAGCGGGGTGTGATAGCCCATCAGATCCATGCGGACAGGGTCTCCCACGCTGAGGTCATGGACCTTCACTTCCTCGAAATACCCATCCACCCAGAATGAATTCGTGTCGATGACATGAATGTTCACCTGCCCGGCGGAGGCATAGTCCCCCGGCCTCATGGTCAGGTTTGTGATGATGCCGTCTATGGAGCTGCGGACGGTCGTGCGGTCCAGATTGATCTGGGCCTGTCTGCGCTGGGCAAGGGCTGTGCTGTAGATGGCCCGGGCCTGCTGTGCCAGAGCCTCATACTGCGTCTTTTCTTCCTGCGAGACGGCCGCTCCCGGGATGGCATGGCGCCACCGGGCCTGATTCAGGCGGAACTCCAGGTCTGCCTTGGCCTTGTTCACATCGGCATCGGCTTTTTCGAGGGCGACCTGATAGTCGAACGGGTCGATGACATACAGCACGTCTCCAGCATGGACCTGCTGGTTGTCATGGACAGGAACGGTGATGATCTGCCCGGAGACACGGGGAGCAATATTGGCCACCTGTACACGCACCTGCCCGTTACGGGTCCACGGGGCGGCGGTGTAATAGTCCCAGAGGACAACAGCCACGAACCCGGCCACGCAGAGGATGGAAGCTGTGACAGCAAAACGGATGAGGCGGTAGGCACGGGTAAACACTGGCAGCCTTATAGCAGGATGGTGAACAGGCCGAGCAGGCAGATCATGATGGCAAACTGTGCCAGAGGCGGGTTGGCGAAGAAACGCCAGAGCCTCATCCACTGGAGCATGAGGCGGAGCAGGAAGGTCCCCAGCAGGGCCAGGGCCAGGTCGATGATGAAGGAGGACACGAACAGCCCATCCAGATTGATGACAAGGTGGCGTGTTACCATCGCCTGCGCCCTATTCCGTAATGGCGGAGCGCGGATCCGTTCTGCTGGAGGAGGAAGCGGACTTCCTCCAGCCCTGCAGCACATAGAACCGCTGCAACATGGGCAGGCCCGCTGGAGGCTGGCGCCCGGGAGAGCATCTTCTCTGCCATGAGGGGCAGATGGTCTGCCAGTGAAAAGAGCTTCATGCGGGTCAGGCTCCTCTGCATGGTGTCCGCCAGTGGTGCCAGTTCCGTGTACTGGCGGGCCGTCTTGAGGTCCAGCTCCAGCCGGGCCAGGGCTGTGGTGAGGTCTGCCAGACTGATGAAACGCTGGCAGACCCTCCAGGCTGCCTTGCCTTTCTTCTCCTGGCTGATGGTCTGGCTCAGCATGTAGAGCTGGTGAAGCCGGTCATATTTGCGGCTCAGCAGGGCTGGTGTGAAGGATGGTGACCGGGCGGCAAACTGGCGTTCCAGCTCCCTGGCGATGGAGAGAGTGATGCGGAAGCGGGTCCGCCGTGGCCGTGGCGGCAGGAACAGGATGAGGAAGAAGGCGGTGATGCCAGCCGCACAGAGATAGAAGGTGTTGCGGTCCACAAAGGCAAGAAGGTTGTAGTCATGGTGATTGTTCAGCCCCAGAAAGACGAAGAAAAAGGCGCCGTAATGTGAGCCTGCGGCCGCCGTTGCGGGATTGATGATGAGCAGGCAGCTGAACATGACCTGGAAGAGCATGACAATGGCCATGCCCATCATGGTGTTGACATGCGGCAGGATGAAGAACGAGGTCAGCCCCGCCGTCAGGATGCCCAGCGGTGTTCCGATCAGGATACCCCGGCCGAAAGCGGCACTGTTGGGCTGGGTGATGCCCAGGCAGAGCAGCATGGCGCATTGAGAGAGTGCCGTGGCGGCATTGGGCAGGCCGCTGCCGATGAAGAGGGCCGCTGCCGCACTGAAACAGAGCAGCACCCTGATGGCATTGACGAGAGCTGCGATCCTGTCCGGGTGGAAGGCGAACCGGCTCATGGTTTTTACCTGGCCCAGTGGGGCTGCCTTCAGCAGCGTGTTGAGACCTTTGCGGCTGATGTGGCGGCTGGCAATCAGGCTGGCCGTGCGCTCCAGGCGCCAGGCATCGGCCAGGGTCAGCCGGGGGGCCTCTGGCGGCAGGCGGCCGAGCAGGTCTGCCAGGATGGTTTCTCTGTCCGTGCCAGAAGGGGCGTGTATGTCGAAGCGTGTCAGGGCCAGCACGGCGGGGGCGATGGTGGCCTGGCGCATGAGAGCCAGCAGGCTGCGGCAGCAGGACAGGGCCGTCACCATGCCAATGAGACAGACCTGTGCCCCTTTTGCGCGCAGCCGACCTCGGGTCAGTTCGGTGCGTGTATCATGCACCTGGTGGGTCAGGGCAAAGACCGTGCTGGAAAGCGCTATGGTTTCCAGCGGGGAAAGGGTTGGCACGGTGTCATCAAGGGCGAGACGGGTTTCATGGCGTACTTCGGCTGCCGTTTTCTGCAGACTGCGCACGAGTCTTTGCCAGACATGCGGTGTACCGGAAAGCAGGGCGACCGTGGCAATGGCGGCAACGCCGATCATCACGGTGGAGACACGGGCCACCGTGACATCAAAGGCATTCTGGGGGGCATCAATGTGGGAAATGGCGATCAGGGCCACGACATAGCCTGAAAGGACGGCCCCATAGGCCCGGAATCCTCGGCGCAATGTGCCGGCATAGGCGCATATGGCCATCCAGACAGCACAACCACCCAGAAGAAGCTGGCGTTCCTGCCCGAACATGGAGACAAGGCAGAGGGCCACGACACCACCAACCAGAGTGCCGACCACCCGGTAGAAGGCTTTGCTCAGGGCCTGCCCCCGCAGGGGCTGTGCCAGCAGCATGACGGTCACGGCAGCACTGGCGGGAGAATCAATCTGCGCCCAGAAGGCAACCAGCAGGGCCAGCACGAGCGCTGCCCAGATGCGCAGGGTGAAGCCCCACCAGCCTGGTGGAAAGATGCTGCCTGCGGCCACCCGGAGACGGGACATCATGGCAAGGGGTGCCTGCATCAGGAAAAACGCACGACCGGGCATGAAACAGCAGAGCAGCCAAGGCCGGGACAGGCACTGCCATCAGGCAGGTAAGCTGGCTGATGTTTCACATGGAACAATTTGTAAGAGGATATCTGGTGGAGCCAATCGGGATCGAACCGACGACCTCTTGAATGCCATTCAAGCGCTCTCCCAACTGAGCTATGGCCCCACTTTTGCGGTGTGTCGATGACGCACCGTGTGGGGAGCATATATCCCCACATGGGAGGAAAAGGCAAGGGGGAAGATGCAATTTTTTCCATAAATTATTGCAGGGGCTTCCTGCTGCCTGTCAGCCAGGCAGGATACCATGCTGTCGCAGGGCAGCCAGCAGCGGGATGAGCGGCAGCCCGGCAATGGCATCACTGCTCCCGGTTACAGTGTCAAAAAGCTGGATGCCCAGCCCTTCGATCCGGTAGCACCCTACGCAGGAGAGCAGAACGTTCCCTTCCTTCTGGAGATAATCGTCCAGAAACACCTCCGAAAAGGAGCGCATGGTCAGGGTCGGGCTGCTGATGTGGGACCAGAGGGGCTGACCGTCCCTCCAGAGGGTCACGGCGGCATGGAGGGCATGGGTCCGGCCCCGCAGGGCCAGAAGATGGGTGCGGGCTTCGGTCAGGTCAGCCGGTTTGGCGAAGGCCCGGCCTTCCAGCTCCAGAATCTGGTCCGCAGCGATGATGAACCGTCCGGGGTGCTGGCCGGAGGCTGCTTCTGCCTTGGCCTGGGCCAGGGCAAGGGCCGTGTCCCGCAGGGAGAGACCTTGCGCTTCGGCCTGCCGACGCAGGGCGTCTTCATCCACATCAACCGGGCTGGCCGTGACAGGGACTCCGGCGGCATGAAGAAGCTGAAGCCGGATGGCAGAACCGCTGGCAAGAACAGGCATGGGGACCCTCCGTGTAAATGATCGGGCAGCCGCTATCATATCATGCCATCGCATGACAGAGCTTCATTCCATAGTTGACGCCTTCCGCCCCAGCGGGGCAAGGATAGCCGTATGGGTGCCATCATGGCTATGGCCGTGGGAGGGGGTATCTTCCCTTCCCTTTTTTCGGGATGTTGGACAAGGCGCAGGCATGACACAGCAGGACAGAGCAGTTCCTTCAGGGATGGACAAACAGGGCAAGCCGCTTCTGCGGGCCTTGCGGGGCGAGGCCGTCTGGCCGCCGCCTGTCTGGCTGATGCGACAGGCAGGGCGTTACCTGCCGGAGTTCCGGGCCATGCGGGAGCAGGCGGACTTCATCACACGCTGCATGACGCCCGATATCGCTGTGGAGCTGACCCTGCAACCCATCCGTCGCTATGGCATGGATGGAGCGATCCTGTTTTCGGACATCCTCATCCTCCCCTGGGCCATGGGGCAGGACCTGCGCTTTGAGGAAGGGCGTGGCCCGGTGATGACGCCCATCCGCAGCGAGTCTGACCTTGCCCGGCTGGATGAAGGCCGGATGATGGAAGCGGTGGCCCCCGTGCGGGAGGCCCTGCGCCGCCTGCGTGTGGAACTGCCGGAGGAGACGACCCTGCTCGGCTTTGCGGGCAGCCCCTTTACGGTGGCCTGCTACATGGTCGAAGGAGGCAGCTCCCGTGATTTCGCCCATATCCGGGCGATGATGCAGAAGAACCCGGCCCTGTTCGACAGGCTGATGGAGAGTCTGACCCGCAATACGGCAGAGATGCTGTGCGGCCAGATCGAGGCCGGAGCGGAAGCAGTCATGCTGTTCGATTCCTGGGGGGGTATCCTGCCGCCGGAGGCTTTCCGCCGTCATGTGATCGAGCCGACACGGCAGATCGTCGCCCATATCCGTGCCCGCCATCCTGACGTGCCGCTGATCGGCTTCCCCCGTCTGGGCGGTGTCATGGTGGCGGAATATGCCGGGAAGACCGGCATCAATGCCCTGGCCCTCGATACGGTGGCGGACATGGCCAAGGTGGCTGAAATGGTGCCCGAGACAGTGACCCTCCAGGGCAATCTCGACCCGATGATCCTGCTGAATGGTGGCGAGGCCCTGAAGGCAGAAGCCCGCCGCATCCGGGACAGCCTCAGGGGGCGGCCACATGTGTTCAATCTGGGACATGGTGTCATCAAGACCACGCCGCCGGAACATGTGGCCACGCTGGTTGAGACGATCAGGGACATCCAGTCATGAAAAACGCATTACGGCCAGGGCTGAAGCTGGTCATTTTTGATTGTGATGGCGTGCTGATTGACAGTGAAGGGCCATCCTGCCGGGCGACGGCGGGGTTTGCCCGCTCGCTGGGCCTGAACATTTCCGATGAGGAAGGGCTGGCCCGCTTTGCGGGCAAGGCCTTGCCGCAGGTAGTGAAGGAGCTGGAGGCGGAGCTGGGCCATCCCCTGCCCCCGGGCACCCACACGAAAATGCGGGACAATCTTGTCAGGCTCATGAAGGAAGGTACGGAACCCGTAGCTGGGGCCGTTCCCCTGCTGGAGGCTCTGGCGGCACGGCATGTTCCTGTCCGTGTCGGCTCCAACTCATCCATGGCGGAGATGGAGGCAAAATTCGGTTTTACCGGGATGGATCGCCTCCTGCCGGAGGCCCGCATCCATTCGGCTGCCGATATGGGGCATCCCAAACCGGACCCGGCCGTCTATCTGCATGGGGCCGAGGTGGAAGGTGTCCGGCCGGAGGAAACGGTGGTGATCGAGGACAGTGACACTGGGGCGGAAGCAGCCCGCCGGGCCGGCATGTCCTGCATCCTGCTGCGTCCGGCATCCCATCCCCTGCCGGGCTTCTGGCCCGTGGAGGGATTCGTGCGGGTGGAGCATCTCGATGAGGTCATGCCCCTTCTTGAGGGGGCCTTGGCCCGGAAATGACATGACAGCCGGAGAGGCTGTCTGATGTGCGGGAAGACCGCCCCATGATGGAGGCGGGAAGAACGGAAGGTAACGGGATTATGGCACTGTTTCTGCTGAAGCATCTGAACTGGTTTGTCTCACTGCACATCATGGCTTTCGTGTCATGGATGGCAGGACTGTTCTATCTGCCCCGGCTGTTCGTCTATCATACGCAGATAAAAGCAGGCTCTGAGGAAAGTACCCGTTTCAGCCTGATGGAGCGTCGCCTTCAGAAGCAGATCATGGCACCGGCCATGATTGTGACCTTTTTTACCGGTGCTCTGATGGCCTCTCTCCCGGGGGTGGTGAGCTGGTCCTCCGGCTGGTGGTGGGTCAAGGTTTTCTGCCTGTTGGGCATGTTCATGTTCCACGGGGCCTGCTCTGTCTGGCGCCGTGATTTTGCTGCCGGGCGTAACCGGCATGGTGAGCGTTTCTATCGCATTGCCAATGAGATTCCGACCATCCTGATGGTCCTCATCGTCATCATGATCGTGGTGCGCCCATAAAGGGAGGGGGATTCCCCTCCCTCAGGCTTCAGTGGGAATGAGGGCAGAAGCCGTATCTGTTCTCTTCCGGCTGGCTCTTCAGGCAGAAGACAGTGCAAAGCGGCAGGAGACCCACGATGGTCACGGGCAGGAAACGTCTCCTGCCCGATCAGTGCTGATGCGCCCGTTTCTTTCTGGCCTCACGCCGTTTCTCATCGGCAAGGGCTTTCCTGATGAGGGCATGTTCGTGGTGGCGGAGAAAAAGGAACGACCCGCCCAGCACTGCCAGCATGACAACGGCAAGCCCGATGCCGAGAGGCCCCGTAAAGCTGTCGATCTGGCTGCCCAGTTCGTAGGGGACGAGAACATAGCATGTTCCCCAGAGCAGCCCGCCAAGGGCATTGTAAATTGAGAAGGGCAGCCAGGGCATCCGGGAGGCCCCGGCGAGGAGGGCGATGAGAATGCGCAGGAAAGCGATGAAACGGCCCAGCAGCACGCCCGCTCCGCCAAACCGGCGGAAGAGATAGCGGCCAAGGGTGAGGCGGTCCTTGTGCAGGCCGATTTTGCGCCCGTGTTTTTCCAGCAGATGATAACCGAGCTGATGGCCGATGAGGTATCCGACATTGTCCCCGATGATGGCCCCGCTGACAGCGGCGATGATCAGCCCCTCCGGTGTGAAGTGGTGCGTGTGGGAGGCATAGAGGGAGGCGAAGATGAGCAGGCTCTCGGCTGGCAGGGGAATCCCCGTGCTTTCCAGCAGAATGATAAACCCTAGTGTCAGATAGGCATAAAGCGGGGGGAGATGCTCAAGAAAGGCGGAGAGATGCTGTATCAGGGGATGGGCTTCCTCTAGAAAGGGGGCACTGCGCCGCACCAAGTCCAGTCAGAAGAAACCCGGTCCAGCAACGGCCTGCCAGTGCTTTCTCCTGTCAGATTACTGGGGTAGGCAGAAATAAGGCAAGAACGTTTTTTGCAGGAGAGACATCATGACAGCAGCCCCTTCCCTGCCCTGGGTCACGCCCGAGCTGATGACACGCCGGACACGCAGCCTGTCGGAGATCAGGGCCGTGGCGGGATGGGTGCTCTGGCTGGAGCGGCGGCCGGATGAACAGGGCCGCAGTGTCGTGGTTGGGCGTGCGCCGGATGGCACCCTGCACGATCTCACCCCACCAGAGGCCCAGGTGGGTACGGACATGCATGTCTATGGTGGTGGGGCCTGGGCTGCGGAACGTCATGGGTCGGACATGGTCGTGCTGTTCAGCGACAGCAGGCAGGGTGGCCTCTGGCGGAGCCGCAACGGTCAGGCCGCCCAACCGCTCTGCCCGGCTGCCGGTGATGATGGCGTGACATGCCGTTATGCGGACCTGTCCCTTCAGGACGGACGGCTCGTCTGCGTGCGGGAAGTGGAAACGTCCTCCGGGGAGGAAAAGGCCGACCTTGTGGAGGTTGATGCACAGGGGCGGCTCCACTCCCTCCAGAGTGGGGCGGATTTTTACATGTCGCCCCGGCTTTCACCTGATGGGCGGTTTCTGGCCTTCATCGCATGGCAGAATCCGCATATGCCGTGGACGGAAACGGGCCTGTATGTGACGGACCTGTCCGGTGCGGGCGGGACGGTCTGCCTGACTGGTGGAACGGGGCAGGACTGTAGCGTCATGGGGCCGTTCTGGGATGGGCGGCGGCTTCATGCGCTGTCCGATGCCGCTCCGGCTGGTGCCTCGCCTGAGTCTGACCGGCACTGGACGCCGGTTGCTTTCGAGCCGGAAGACATCACCGGGGGCGGCACGGCATGGCGGGCCTGTCCCCTGCCCCCGGCTCCGGCCGAGGTGGGGCTGCCTGCCTGGGTGTTCGGGCAGTCCTGCTGTGCGGCCCTGCCGGGGGGACGGCTGCTGGCCCGTGGCGTGCGGCAGGGCGTGCCGGTAACCCTGCTGCATGAACCGGCTTCAGGCTGGCGGGACGTGCTGGCAGGGGCCGTGCCGGATGATGTTCCCGTGCCGCTGGAGGGAGGCTCACGCTTTGCATGGCTGAACAGCCCGCCGGATGGTCCCCCTGCCCTGATGCTCGGCACGCTGGACGGAGCTGCGGAAGACCGGGAGATCATCCGCAGGGCCTGGGAGATGCCGCCTCATGTGGTCGCGGCGGACATCGCCCTGCCGGAGACGCTGTCCTTTCCCGTGGAGAACGGGCCGGGGCCGCTCCATGCCCAGTTCTACCCTCCCGCCCGGGGGCCGCACTGTGAAAAGGTGGCGGGAAAGCCCCCTCTTGTGGTGATCGTTCATGGAGGTCCGACCGGGCAGGCCCGGACGGACCTGTCCTTCAAGGTCCAGTGGTGGACATCCCGGGGCTTTGCGGTGCTGGATGTCAATTATCGTGGGTCCACCGGTTTTGGCCGGGCCTATCGGGCGGCACTGAATGGCCAGTGGGGCGTGCTGGACGTGCAGGACTGCTGCCGGGCCGTTCAGGGGGTGATCGAGCAGGGGCTGGTGGACCCGCAACGCTGTGTCATCCGGGGCAGCAGTGCCGGGGGGCTGACGGTCCTTTCCGCTCTGGCCCGGTCCGACCTGTTCGTGGCGGGCACATCGCTCTATGGCGTGACGGACCTTCGGGCACTGGCCGAGGAGACGCACCGTTTCGAGGCCCGGTATCTGGATGGTCTCGTGGCGCCGTGGCCGGAGGAGGAGGCCGTGTATCTGGCCCGGTCTCCCCTGTCATGGCCGGAGAAGATCACGGCTCCCGTCCTGTTCCTTCATGGGGATGCAGACTGTGTCGTGCCGCTGTCTCAGGGGCAGGCTTTGCAGAAGCAGCTTCCGGCCTCGTCGCTGCATGTCTATCCGGGTGAAGGGCACGGCTTCCGGGATGCCGGGGTGATTGCGGATTCCCTTGCCCGGGAGCTGGCTTTCTACCGGGACGTATTTATTAATAAATAATAAAATTAAGTTGTATCGAGGGACGTAAAATGTACTTCTTAGCATGTTATATGTAGATATGACATGCTAAGAAGTATGGATTAAAGCAAAGATTTTAATTGAGGTATTATTTTATCTTTAAGAACATTACATTTTTTTGTATTTTTGAACAAAACTGCTAGGTAACATTCTTTCCCAAATTCTTCATCTATATTATTTTTTATCAAATTCATTAAGTTTGAGATAACATTTTTATCTCTTATATTGTGCATTAGGCAGATATGTTCTAGAAATCTATTTGCATGGGAGTAGTAATTTTTTTCTCTTGGGCTAGATATTGATTTTTTCAATTCTTCTTCAATTTTCATTAAGTTGCTCACATTTTCAATATCATTAAGAACTTCTCGGGCATCAAAATCTTCCGAAAAAAGTCTCTTATAATAAGCACTATTAGGATCAGTTAATGATCCAAAATTTCTTTTTGCTTGTACTACATCAGCCATGTTGGTACTTCTTAGAGCAAGAGTTAGAGCTAGTTGTTGTGATTGAATGCTATTTTCTTCGTCTCTGCTTCCTCTTTTGTATATGTACTTTTTCCCAATTGATTTGAATTTTTCTTCAATTATTTCTTGTTTGGGGTCTATAGAGATGAAGTCGCTTGACTCTATTTTATTCTGAGTATTGGAAGCTATCGTGATTTTTGATGAAAAATCATCAGGGGCATCTTTTAGGGATATTATTTTTATAGAAACATATGCTTCTTCTAATTTTTTTTCAGAATTATTTTGCTTTGAAAATAGATAAACGGAATTCGTAGTTTGTGCTCCATTGACGATTTTAAGATTTTCAATATCCCAATAGCCAGATTTATTTCTGTGCCCTAAGCCGATTGGTTTTTTATTAATTTTATCTGCTATGGCAGTAACTCCATTGTTGAGATACCAGAAAGATTCTGGATTTCTGTCGAGGGAATCTTTGATGGAAGAGTTGATATCACTCGTTAGTGAGCCTCGAATATTCTCTGAAAAAAGATTTTCTCCATAGCTACTGTAAATTTTTACTAGATCAGCACAACAAATTTTCCCATATATAGAATAAAAAGGTTTTGTATGTTCCCCCCAATCAAGTAAGGATATTTCAGTATTAGTTTTCCCTCCTGATTTGAGGACTTTTACGGACCGTAAGATGCGGTTAAAACCGTAAATTTCATATTGAACTAATGATTCATCATCTTCAACACGGTTGTCTTTTATGTATTCATTTAGACGGTAGAGACAATCATCATGAATTTTGTTATCAGTGTTCATTACGATTATTATATTAACATATGGATCGTTTCTAATCCAGTCGCTTACCTCAGACGAGATGCAGTTAAGTCTTTCATTGAATTTGGTAAAGTCAAGATTTAGTATATATCCGATTCCTAGTATCAATTCTGATATATCACTTGGACTAATAGTTTTTTGCCATTGTTTGACCACTTTGATTGTATAAAATTTAATTTATTTTCTGATTTGTTGTAGTAAATTCCATCTATTCCATTATCCTTTCCTCCATCGATGATATACTTCTTACAGAAGGAAACATCTCTTCCTGTCATTTCTTGCAAGCATATTGCCGTTAGGCCAATAGAGAGAGCTTTTTGTTCATCGTTTTTGCATATTTCAGTTATTTCGGGTTTTATGTTTGTATTTATATAGTTTTTCACTCTAGATACGGCAATGTTGCCATATTTTGGTTCTGAATTGCTTGGGTGAGACGATGTCATAGGAATTCCCCCGTTTATGTCAGATATGATTGTATCTTGGGCTCTCCTCGTGAGGATATAATCAAGGGATTATCTTTAAAAGTATTTTTTTGTGGTTTTGCCTTTTGATTTAAAACAAGTTCATTATGTGGGATGATTTTTAAAATTTTCCTAATGAAAATATCTGGACCCTTATATTGTCATCAGGTTTCTTTGTAGTCAAATAACTTAATTTTATACTAATAATAAGTGGATCATAGCAGGTGAACTAGATGTTCTTTGTGAAAATTTTGGAACTTGATGCGGAGTGTTCGCTATCGGGGCAGCGTCTGGCCGAGGCGGTGGATGACGGTGAGGGCAGCGACAAGGGCCAGTGAGCCGATAAGCGTGACGCCCAGGGCCTGACCGATCATCACCCCTTTTGGCCCGTAATGGATGCCGATGGCTATGAAGGGAATGGTCCCTACTGTGGCCCTGCTCCAGTTGAAAGCTGTGGAGTAGAGGGGGTGCCCCAGATTGTTGAAAGCCGTGTTGGAGACGAAGAGCAGCCCGACAAACATGTAGCTGGCCACGGCCCAGTGGCAGAAGAGCCGTACCAGCTCCACCCCCGTGCCCTGGACATGGAATATCTGGAGGATCAGCGGCTCGCCAAGGGCAAAGACCAGCCAGTCCAGCCCGACACAGAGGGCCGTGAGCTTGAGGGCGCAGAGAAAGGTCTCTTTCACCCGGTCCGGCTGCCGTGCTCCCAGATTCTGGGCCATGATGGGGCCGACGGAGCCTGTCAGGGCAAAGACGAAGGCAAAGGCGACCGGCACCATGCGGTCCACCACGGCCTGCCCGGAGACGGCCTCCAGCCCGAAACGGGACATGGCGTGCGTGACGATGAGATTTCCGATAGGGGTGGCCATGTTGGTGCCGATGGCGGGCAGGGCGATGGCCCCTATGGCCCGGCTGGCATTGGGGATCGTCCTCAGGCGGGGACGCTCCAGCATGTCATGCCCCCGGAGATTGAGGAACCCGCTGAGAGAGATGACACAGCGGGACAGGACCGTGCTGATGGCCGCCCCTTCCAGCCCCAGATGCAGGCCAAAGATCAGGATGGGGTCCACGATGACCGTGCAGGCGGCCCCTGTCAGGGTGACCCGCATGGCACTTCTGGCATCCCCCACGGCCCGCAGCAGGGAGGAGAGAGCCATGCCGAGGCAGACCAGCGGCAGGGCGGGGGAGGTGATGTAGAGAAAATGCGTGGCGTGTTCCAGCGCTGCACCATGGGCGCCGAGCAGGGCCAGCAGGGGGCGGGCCAGAAAGGCCGTGATCAATCCCAGCGTGCTGGTGACAGCGAGCATGAGCACCAGAAAGGCGGAAGCCTGCCGTCTGGCCCGGAAATGGCGGCAGGCCCCGATAAGCCGGCCGGTGCTGGCTCCCAGCCCGATGGACATGCCCAGAGAGACGGCCACCTGCACGAACCCCAGAGAGGTGGCGAAGGCGATGGCCGCTGTCAGCGTCGGGTCATGCAGGTGTGAGATGTAGAAGAAATTGAGCAGGTCCACGAAAAAGACGGCCATCAGCCCGATGGCGCCTGTCCCGGCCATGGTGACGACATGGCGCATGATGCTGCCATGTACGAATCTGGCCCGTCTGGCTCTCTGCCGGGCGCAGGGGGACTCCTTGCCCCCGGCAGGAGTGACGGGGGAAGAAACCGGGGTGAGGGTAGGATCAGGCTTTGGCTGCATGGCTCTTCATTCTGCCCTGTTTGCCGGGGCAGGGCCAGTGCAGAATGAAAGGAAAGCAGCGTGTCTGCCATGTCTGGGGGAGGAGACTTACTCCATTCCGATGAGTTTCCATTTCACCTGATGGTAATGGGCGCGCGGGTCATACAGGGAGACGTGCAGGTTGAGCTCTTTGGCTGTCAGATGGCCTGTCGCAGCGGCCAGATGGTAGGAATCCTCAATCAGGTTGGCTGCATTCTGGACGAGGGTTTTCTGCTGGTCGAAGAGCAGTTCCTGCTGCTGGAGAACTTCAAAGGTGGTCCGTACGCCCAGCAGTTCCTGCTGCTGGATGGCATGGAGGGCCTCCACACCGGTGGCGACGGCTTTCTGGTTGCGGGCGAGCTGGTCGCTGTCGGCTGTCAGTTTCTGCCAGGCGCTCATGGCATTTTCGCGGGCCTCACGCCGCTGTTCGGCCAGATTGTGGAGAGCTGCATCAACGGCCTGCTTGGCGGCACGGATGCGGGCATATTCCGCACCGCCCTGATAGAGCGGAAGAGAGGCCTGAAGCATCACGGCTGTGGCGTCTTCCGAGAATTTGCCGTTCCCCTGGTTCACCTGCCTCTGGTAGGAGGCCTGGGCGGATATCTGGGGCAGCAGGTCGGCGATGGCCAGCCGGACATCATGTTTTGCTGATTCCAGCTGGTACTGGGCCTGCATGACCTGGGGAAGGTCATTGATGGCCAGCTGGTTTATTTGCGCCTCCGAAACGAAAGGGGACGGAAGCCGCTCCGCTGGAGACAGTTTCTCTGGCGGAATGATACCTATGACACGCTGGAACGTTGCCTCTGCCACGCGGACCTGTCCCTCGGCCTGACGGGTGGAGGCCTGTGCTGCCTCAAACTGTGATTCCGCCTGGAGGGCATCGGTGCGGGTGGCCTGGTTCAGGGCAAGCTGTCGTGTAGTCAGCTGGACCTGCCCTTCCAGCGTGTGTTCATTTTCCCGTGTCAGGGTCAGCAGGGCCCGGGCCTGTGTGACGGCAACATAGGCGGAAACAACATTGACGAAGAGCTGCTGCTCGATGTCCACAAGGTGTGCCCGTTCCCCGAGGATGGAGCTGCGGGCCTTGTGCATGGAAGCCCATGTCTTGCCTCCGCGGAAGATGGGCTCGGTGATGGTCACGCCCGCTGCATAGCCGGGGGCCCTGAATTTCTGATTGTACCGGAAGCTCCCGCCATACGGGAAGGTGACGTAGTTGGACTCGTTGTAGTTGGCGGTCGCACTTCCGCTCACGGTGGGCCGCCATCCGGACAGGGCCTCCGGCATGGATTCATCAGTCTGCCGCAATATGGCCTGCTCACGGAGTATCTGCGGGTTGGAGCGATAGGCAATGGCCATGGCTTCCGGCAGGGAGAGATGCGTGACGGGCGCAGGAGCAGGGTCCGGGTCTGCCGCCATGGCAGGAAGCGGCGAAAAGAGCCCGATGGACGCTATCAGACGAAAGGCGTGTCTTTTCTCTGGCAAGCAAAAGAAAAGATACATAAGTCATTAACCCTAAATTAATAAAGCATTAGCCATTTAACGACTTGCTTGTTTTGTGGACCACTATAGTATTATTCCTGAAAATTATTAATATTTCCTTATCGTTTTGTTTAACTGTACTGTGTGGTGTATGGCGGAAGACTCAGCAAGCCCGCTTTTCAGGGGGGAGGCCCTGAAATGGCGGCAGGAGGCGTGGATCGGCTCCGTCCAGTTGATCGAGCCTCTCTCGGGTAAAATTGCAGCGCTCTGTACGGTGGCGCTCGTTATCTGTGTGGGGATTTACGTTTTTTTCGGGTCTTATACGCGGCGCATCCATGCCAATGGTGTCATGCTGCCACCAGAGGGGCTGGTCGTTGCGGAGGCAGATCAGGGTGGTGTCGTTGCGGCCATCCACATTCATGAGGGCGATCATGTTGCGGCGGGGGAACGGCTCTTCAGCGTGGATGTTTCCAGCTGGTCGGAGGATGGGGCCACCGGGCAACAGCTTGTCGAAGGGCTGCGCCGACAGAAGGACCTGCTGGAACATCGCCAGAATCTGCTCGCTGCTGATGCGCCCGTGGAGCTCTCCTCCCTGAAGGATGAGCTGGAGTCCCTGCGTCAGCAGTATGGCATGTTGCAGGAGCAGTCAGGACGGGACAAGAAGTCCCTGCCGTTGATCGAGCGGGCCATGAATGAGATGCGGACAGCCATGGACCGCCACCTCGTGACGGAAACGCAGTTTCAGAGTCAGCTGTTCAGCTATGTGCAGTTCATGGACACGCAGTCCCAGACATTGCGGACGCTGGTTGAGATGAACGGGCATATGGCGGATCTTCAGTACCGGATCAACCGGCACCAGTACAAGGTGGCCGAGGACATGAATGATCTCGCTGTCCGCCTTTCGGATGTGCAGAGGCAGCTCATCCAGGCGCATGGGCAGAGCATGGGGGTCATCAATGCCCGTGTGAGCGGTACGGTTGATGGTATCCGCACGGTTGTAGGCCAGCGTGTCAATCCGGGGCAGTCCCTGCTGAGCATCCTGCCCGACAGGGCGACCCTGCAGGCAGAACTTTACGTGAACAGCCAGGCCATAGGGTTTGTTCGACCCGGGCAGCATGTTCTGCTGAAATATGCTGCCTATCCGTACCAGCGTTTTGGTCTTTATGAGGGCGAAGTGGTGGAGGTTACCAAGGCGCCTCTGCCGGAGCGGAGCAACTACGCTGCCCGGACAGGGCAGCAGGGTGGCAGTGCTTCTGCGCCCCAGCCGGGGGCGGATGTGTACCGTATCCGTGTCCGTCCGAACCAGGAATTCGTCATTGCTTATGGCAAGCATGAAAAACTGAAGCCCGGCATGGCCGTGGATGCCGAAATCGCCATCGACCAGCGCAAACTCTACCAGTGGCTGCTCGACCCGGTCGTATCCATGGTGGATACGGTCCGCTCCATATCGGGTGGTGGTGCACCGGCACGGTCCCTGGCCGATAGTGCCGCCCAGCCGGATACGCCCTCACCTGCTCCATCCAGACAGAATGACACGAAGGGGACGCCGTGAATCTCCATACTATCCATACTGGTTTCCGGCGTAAGGTTCCCGTCATCCTTCAGACAGAAATTGCAGAGTGCGGACTGGCCTGTCTGGCCATGGTGCTGTGCCATTATGGGCGGCTGGTTGACCTTGTTTCCATCAGGCGGGAGACGTCTGTCTCCGGTACGGGGCTCAACCTGCGGGCCCTGATGACAATTGCCGGACGTTACGGGCTGCACTGCCGGCCTGTCCGGCTGGAGCTGGACGACCTTGGCAAGCTGGCCCGTCCCTGCATCCTGCACTGGGACTTCAATCATTTCGTTGTCATGACGAAGGTGACGGATACCGGTATCGTCATCAATGACCCGGCCCGTGGTGAACGGAAGATATCCCTTGAGGAAGTGTCCCGCCACTTTACGGGTGTGGCGCTGGAGCTGACGCCTGAGACGAAGTTCGAGAAGAAGGATGACCGCCGTCTGTTGAAGGTGGGGGACATGTTCCGCCACATCGTGGGGCTGAAGACGGTCCTCTGGACCCTTGGAGGGCTGTCCCTGGGGCTGGAAGTCCTGGCCCTGATCAACCCCATGCTGGGGCAGGTCGTCATTGATGAAGTGCTGACAACGGGGGACAAGTCCCTTCTCTGGACCATCGCTGCCGGGATGCTCATTCTCGTCATCGTGCAGGGTGTGATCTCTACCTTCCGCACATGGCTGGTGATGATTTTCTCCACCCGCATTTCCCTGCAGTGGAATGTCAGCCTGTTCACCCACCTGCTCAGCCTTCCGCAGGACTTTTTTGCCAAGCGTGGGGCCGGTGACATCATGTCCCGCTTTGGCAGTCTCGGGGCCATCCAGCATACCTTCACGACGGATCTGGTGCAGAGCATTCTGGATGGCATCATGGCTATCGGTATGCTGGTGATGATCATCATGTACGGCAAATGGCTGGCAGCGCTGGTGACCATCACCGTGCTGGTGGATCTGGTCGTGCGGTTCATCCAGTATGGTCCGTACAAGGAAATGACCGAGGAATCGCTGGTTCATTCGGCTGCACAGCAGGGGCATTTCATTGAAACCCTGCGGGGTATCCGCAGCATCAAGTTGATGGGGTTGCAGCGGCGCCGGACGGTTGTCTGGACCAACCGGATGATTGACAATATCAATGCCGGGCTGCGTATCCAGCGGTATGATCTCATTTTTGCCCGTGCACAGGAATTCCTGGTCGCTCTGGACAAGGTGGCAACCCTTGTGCTGGGGGCCAGGATGGTGATGTCCGGTGCCATGTCCATCGGTATGCTCATGGCCTTCATGAGCTATCGTGACCAGTTCTGTGGCCGGGTGGGCAATCTGATCAGCGTCGTGTTCAAGATCAAGAACCTCAAGGTCCAGTGTGACCGTCTGTCCGACATTGCTCTGGCCGAGGCTGAAGGAACCGAGGCAGACAGTCCGCTGGGCGAAACGGCGGGTGTTTCCGATGATGACGGCATGGAGAATCCGGACATTCCCATGCTGGAATGTCGCAATCTTGGCTACCGGTATGGCAAGGAAGATGCGTGGGTTTTCCGCAACCTGAATCTCAAGGTCCATCCCGGAGAGAGCCTGGCGATCATCGGTCCGTCCGGCTGTGGCAAATCCACCCTCCTGGGGCTGCTGATGGGGCTCATCCAGCCGGAAGAGGGCCAGATATTCTGGAAAGGCATGGAGCTGAAGGCCGCCAACAGGGACGCTTACCGCGCCCGGATTGCCGGTGTTCTTCAGGATGACATTCTTTTCTCTGGCAGCATTGCGGAAAATATTTCCGGCTTTGACGATGAGATGGATATGGAATGGGTGGCCGACTGTGCAAGGAATGCACAGATATATGAGGACATCCAGCGAATGCCGATGACCTTTGAAACCATTGTGGGCGAGATGGGCAGCACGCTTTCTGGTGGGCAGAGGCAGCGCCTGATTCTGGCCCGGGCGCTGTATCAGGCCCCTCGCATCCTTTTCCTTGATGAAGCGACCAGCAACCTTGATCCTGCTTCCGAGCAGGCTGTGGAGGCGGTTCTGAATGAACTGCCCATCACGAGGGTGATCGTGACGCATCGCCCTGGCACGGCAGAGAGGGCAGACAGGATTTTTGCCATGGGGTTGCCGCAGGAGATCGTGGACACTCTGGCGAAAGAAACGTCGGCCATCGTGACCGGTCTGCCAAGCCCCAGCCCGGACTGATGCTGGTTCCGGGGGAAGCAGGAGGGGGGGATGGATGATTGGACATGATCACATGTCGGCAGGCGCTTTTTATTATTGCGGATAAAGTTATTTGTGTTTTTGGTCTTTGGTGAGGGGAGGTGCGATCAATTGCAAAATATGGCCGCGTTCTTTTAGGAATCTGCGTCCGGAGTGTCTGCAGATCATCAGAACGATCTAATAAGAACCTTGGATATGGAGAGAGGAGTGTGAGTTACTTTTGCAGACATAATGTGGCGGGCGTCATAAAAAACACCCGCCAAGCCCGGGAGGCTTGACGGGTGTTCCTCAGACTTCAAGGATACATTGATGAAGACTTGGTATCAGATCCGGATTGCTGCTGCATTCGGACCCTGGCCAATTGTACCATTGGCCGTGCCCTGGATAAGCTGGTTGATCCATGTCTGGCCATTGCTGAAGCCATAGATCGCACCAAGGATACCACCGTCGATAGCCCCCATGATCGTCGGAACGATCAGACCAACAGCCTGACCGATAGATCCAATGCCCAGAACGCCACCGCCGTCACCACCATGGATACCGCCGATGATCATACCGCTGTTTGCGCCAATGGCAGCCCCGGCAATAGCACCGATGATGGAGTCACCGAGACCGGAAGATGTACCGCGGCCAGCTGCCTGATTGGCAGCCTGATTGTTGCCAAAACCAAGAAGGTTACCCAGGAAGCCGCCACCAGAAACGGAATCCAGTTCCGCAACGCTCAATTCACGCATTGTGTACCTCAAAAAGAAAGAATGTGGTTCATTATGATATGAACCGGGAGTATTCTTGTACTATTTTTTTGAAAAAAACGTGAACAAAGAAGAAAAATAGTATGAAAAGCGGTAAAATTGTATAAAAAAAAATTATTACAGTGTTAGACCATAATTATAACATAATTTAATTGCTTTTAAGTATCGCTCGCATCTGCTGTTGGGTGCGGGTTATTTCGATAAGGTTCTGGATGATGCGTGAACTTTCTTTTAACGAGCTTGGCGCGGTATCTGGTGGTGGTCTTTTCGGCTACCGCGACGGGACGGCTTCTTCAGGCAGCAGCAATAGCAGCACTGGTCTTTTTCCTGTGCGCGCTTCGCTTGGTTTTGCGGACAGCCTCGTTGGCGGCGTCGTGGATGGTATCGTCGGCGCAGCCGTTGGTGGTCTCACGGGTGGTGCCAATGGTGGTGCCAACGGTACGGGCGGTGTCATCGGTGTCGGCGTGATCGCCGAGGCTGTCGGCGTGATCCTGGGACTGACGGTTGGTGGCCTGACGGGCGCAATGCTGGGTCTGTCCGGTGGTTATGTCGGGACGCAGGGCTACCGCGACGGTGCGGTGCAGGCCTTCCTGACAGGCAGCCTGTTGCCCAAGGGCGGCGGACTTTTCTGATCCGCCATGACATGACCGCCTGTCCAGGGCGGTGACATGGATATTGAAGAACCACCGGGGGCCATGGACCCCGGTGGTTTTTTCTTCAGACCGTCCCGAAACCGGCCTTCTGGATGAGGAGCGCACAGTCTTCCCTGGAGAGGGCGGGGCCAGTGAAAATGATGTGTGCCTGTGGCGGGTCGAGCGTGACGGTGGCCGTCTCGATGGCTGGAGAGGCTTCAAGGGCACGGGTCAGAGAGCGGACACAGCCATCACATTTCAGGCCGGTGAGAGGGAGGACGAGGGTTTCGCTCATAAAAAATTCCGTTTCATGATAAGGGATGGCAGGGGGGACTGTCTTCCCACAGGGGAGGAACCTTCCTGATCTGGTGTCCGTTCCGGAGCGAGAAAAGGCATTTCATGTCTGTTGGGCGGTTTTTTTGCATGATGATGGGAGTGGTGCTGTACCTGATGATGCAGCTGCCGTCTTTTGTCATGCCCATGGCCATGGTGGACGGCATGATGATGTCCGCGCCTGCGCATCAGCTGCTGCCTGCCCGTGACATCGCTTCTCCTGATGCCGTGATGGTTCCGCCGGGGGGGGGCATGGTGATGGAGGCGGCTGTTTCTTCCCGGCCGGATATGGAAGAGGATATCGCTCCCTGCTGCCAGAGTCACCATGCTGTCTGTGAAGCCGGCCTGTTGCCGGAGGGGCAGAGGCTGGAACCGGCCGGTCTCTGGCAGAGGGCGGTCCCGTTTCACGATGTCAGGCTGCTGCTGCGTTCTGCTGTCGTGCTTCCCTGGCGCCCTCCAGCAATCCTGCCTGTCTGACCTGTCTCTGTGCTGCCTGTTTCCGGGCGGCATTTCTGTGTCACGTTTTTCAGGTAGTTTGTCATGTCACGTCATGTTTTGCTGCGCCGCCAGTTTCTGGGCGGGCTGGGCGCAGCTGGGCCGCTCATGGCCCTTCCAGGGCTGGGCCGGGCTGCGGCCGCCACGGCCGGGGCAGTGCCCCCGCTGGAGATGGACCTGCACATCACCCGCCGCAATGTCCGTATCGCAGGCCGCACCGGAGTAGGATATTGCGTCAATGGCCAGATGCCCGGCCCGGTTCTGCGTTGGCAGGAAGGGCGGGACGTCCGCATCCACGTTTATAATCACATGGATGAGCCAACATCCCTGCACTGGCATGGTGTCCGCCTGCCAAGTGATCAGGATGGTGTTCCGGGGTTGAGTTTTGCCGGGATTCCGGCAGGCGGACGGTTCACCTATTCCTTTCCGGTCCTTCAGAGTGGGACATACTGGTATCACAGCCATATGGGTCACCAGGAATCATCCGGTCTCTATGGTGCCCTGATTATCGAGCCAGCCGCTGCTTCGCTGCTGCCGAGGGCGGACAGGGATCATACGGTCCTGCTGTCGGATTGGTCGGATGTGTCTGCCAGCCAGATCATCAACAATCTCAAGATGCAGGATGATTACTACAATTTCCGGCAGCGCAGCCTTGCGTCCCTGCCGGAGGAAAGCCGCCGGGCTGGAGGGCTGATACCCGCTCTGAAGAGTCGCCTGCAATGGTCCCGCATGAGGATGAGTGCCACGGACATCTCGGATGTCAGCGGTGCCATCTATACCTATCTCATGAATGGTGAGGCCCCGGCACAGGGATGGAGCGGCCTGTTCCGGCCGGGAGAGCGGGTCTGCCTGCGGGTCATCAATGCCGCGGCCATGACGCTGTTTGATGTCCGCATCCCGGGGCTGGAGATGCAGGTTGTGGAGGCGGACGGGAATCCTGTCGTGCCCGTGCCGGTGGATGAGTTCCGCATTGCTCCAGGGGAAACATATGTCGTGATGGTGACGCCGTTGCAGGCACAGCCTTACACGATCTTTGCCCAGAGCGAGGACCGCACCGGCCATGCCCGTGGCACGCTGACACCTCGCCCTGGCCTGTTGGTGCCTGTCCCTCCCATGGACCCCCGGCCCGTGCGGGGGATGGGGGACATGGGCATGGCCATGCCCATGATGAAGGGCATGAAGGCGATGGTGGACATGCCCATGTCCCCTCCCGTGGAGCGGACTCCGGCGGATGAAATTGATGATCCCGGCCCGCCTCCCCTGAATGTGGAAAACCAGAACATCGCCACCCATCCGGTGGAGCGTGTCGGCAGTCCGGGAGATGGGCTGGAGGGAACGGGCCGTCGGGTTCTGGCCTACAGTGATCTGGTGGCGTTGCGTCCGCCGCCAGACCAGCGACCGCCTTCACGAGAAATCATCCTGCACCTCACAGGCAACATGGAACGGTACATATGGGGGTTCAATGGCCGGAAATATTCCGAATCCGGGCCGATCCATCTGGCCCGTGGTGAGCGGGTCCGGTTCACGGTCATCAATGACACGATGATGGAACATCCCCTTCACCTTCATGGCCTGTGGAGTGAGCTGGAAAATGGGGCGGATGACCAGCACCGTCCCCTGAAACATACCGTCATTTCACAGCCGGGGTCCCGCATGAGTGTTCTGGTCACGGCGGATGCGCCGGGTGTGTGGGCTTATCACTGCCATCTCATGTATCACATGCAGACAGGCATGTTCCGGGAGGTGGTCATCTCATGATGGGAAAAGACATGCTGCCCCTGGGGCTTGTCGCCTGCTTTCTGGCCCTGCCAGCCCAGGCCATGGATGACATGGCTGGATCGGCCCGACCGGGCCAGACGATGGCTCATGACATGTCCGGAATGGCCATGGATGATATGGATATGTCGGACATGGCAGACATGGAGATGCCGACCACGGCGCCTCCGGCTGTGCAGAAAGCCTCGCCAGCGCCTCACCAGGTGCGGAAGAAAACACCGCATGTCGTTTACAGGGCTGTTGATGCCCCCGGCCCTGTCGTGGATATTGGCCATCATATGCAGGCCATGGACATGGGCCGCTGGTTCCATGGTGTGCTGGATGAGTTTGAGGGGCGCTACCAGGCGGGTGGCCGGTCTTCACTCCGTTGGGATGGGGAGGCCTGGTATGGTGGCGACTACAACCGCCTCTGGCTGAAGAGTGAAGGCACCATGACGAAAGGCAGGGTCCGTGACGGAGACCAGGAACTGCTCTACAGCCGGGCCATATCCACCTATTTCAACCTTCAGGGGGGGCTCCGGCTGGACCTGGACAGTGGTCCGACCCGTGCCTGGGGAGCGGTTGGTGTGGAGGGACTGGCCCTGTACCAGTTTGAGGTGCAGGCGACCGGTTATTTCAGTGACCGTGGCGTGGCGGGACGGTTTGAAGGGTCTTACGACATCCTGCTGACCAACAGGCTGATTCTCCAGCCACAGGTGGAGCTGAATCTGTATAGCCGGGCTGATCCCCGGCGACAGGTCGGATCAGGCCTGTCGGACATCGATACCGGGTTGCGCCTGCGGTATGAGGTCTGGCGCAAGATGGCTCCCTATGTGGCTGTTACATATGATTCCCCCCTCACCCAGGGACGCCACATGGCCCGGAAGCGAGGCGAGCGGGCAAGTGAGGCCCGTTTCACGTTCGGAATCAGGAGCTGGTTCTGAAATAATGGTAACAGCCTGCCCTGCCGGCTCTGGCTTGGCCGGCGGGCTGTTCCCTCCCCTTTTTTAAAGAAAAACAGGTTACTGTGACAGATTCTTTCCCAGATTAAGTTCTTTCTGGGGTGTTTCAGGAAAAGGTTGCTGTAAATATTCCGTTAATATGAGAGCGGAAAATGGTTTATTTCAACATTATGTGATCAACAGGAGCTTGCCTGTAATCTTTTTTTAACCCCTGTTGCCTTAAGGCGGCCCTGTCGTCGAACATGATGAAGGTCAGGTTATCTTATGGCAACGGCGTTGGTCAGGGTGTCAGCCGGAACGGCTACCGTTTACAGCAGCGGGTCTCTTTCCAGCCTGGTGGGCTTGGGGGCCATTTCTTCCATTGTCGTAACCCGAACAGATCAAACACCGCCCAATGACCCGGTGAAGGTTGATCTGTCATCGGTCCTGGGTCAGTTGCGGGGAGACTGTACCATTACCGTCCAGGGCGGGGCCACGGCCTATGTCGGGGGTGGCCTGGTCAATGTCGGGGTGGTGAACGGGCTGACCCTGAATGGGGGGCGGCTGGTTATCCAGTCCACCCTGCTCAGTGCTTCGCTGGGCTCGACCATCACGGTAGGCCCCAATGCTGGCGAGCTGCGGATAGAGCCACAGGGCTTTGGCGTGAGTGTCGATTTCCCCGTGAAATTCGTGGATGCGCAGGGCAATCCCACAATCAGAATTCCGCCCAATTTTGTCATGGATTTCCCCAACACCCAGTCGGTGGGAGCTGTCTATAAGCCTTCGACGAACCAGACCGTGATTGGTGATGGCGTGAGCGCACTGGGCCTCATCAACGTCGGACGGACGACCACGCTGGAAGGGGACCCGTTCAATCTGAGGGTCAATGGCAAACCGCAGACGGATTTTTTGGGTGGGCTCACGGGGTATGGCTATACGTTCAGTCGCAACAACGGTCATGATGATGGCAGGAATGGTGTCATCACCTGCTATCTGGCTGGCAGCCTGATCCGGACCGAGACGGGTGACGTGCCCGTGGAGGTGCTGACGGTGGGGGATGCCGTGGCCGTTTTTGCACCGGATGGCCAGCCGCAGGGCTTCAGGCGGGTAAAGTGGGTAGGCCAGGGCCGTGTGACTGTTCAGCCAGCTCTGCCAGATGATGAAGCTGGCTGGCCAGTGCGCATCCGTCGTGGCGCCCTGGGGGCCAATATCCCCCACAAGGACATGCTGGTGACGTCGGAGCACTGCCTCCTGCTGGAAGGGCACTTCGTGCCGGTCCGCATGTTGGTCAACGGCAGTTCCATTGTCTATGACCGGAGCCTTGAGGAGTACGAGTACTGGCATTTCGCCGTAGAGCCGCACGCCATTGTCGAGGCGGATGGAGCCCTGACAGAAAGTTACCTGGATACGGGCAACCGGCAGGGATTTGTCTCCCAGGCGGGGCAGTGGGCGGAAGGGGCCCGGGGCTGTTGGGAGACGGATGCCGCCGCTCCGCTGGGGGTCAGCCGGACATTTGTGGAGCCCCTGCATGAGGCGATCCGGCGGCGGTCTGGAGGCCGGATGGAGAAGCCGGGCGAGCTGGTGGATGAGCCGGATCTGATCGTCCTGACTCCTTCCGGTCAGACCCTGCCGCTGGTGCGGCAGGCGGGGCAGCGTTACCTGTTCCGCCTTTCCGAAGGATGCAACGAGATATTGCTTGTCTCCCGTGTCAGCCGCCCCTGTGATGTCATCGGTCCGTTTGTGGATGACAGACGCTGGCTCGGGGTGCTTGTCAGCCAGATACAGCTCTTCTGGGAGGATGGAGAACGGAAAAATGTGACGGAATTCCTCTCCGCACCCCGGCAGGATGGCTGGGATGTACAGGAGGCTGCCCCCTGCCGCTGGACAAACGGGGCGGCCCGCCTCGTGCTACCGGTGCATCCGGGCAGGAAACAGCCGCTGTTCGTGTCGGTCGAGGTCCTGGCAGGAGGGCCGTATCTTGCCAAAGCCCGTCCGACCGAAGGAATCCGTCTGGGGGGAGGGATGTTCTGACAGGACCGGCTCCGGGGCGGCATGGTGGACAAGCCATGCCGACCTGCCCATTATCTGGGTGCGATGGCCATTCAGGGCCATGCGTGATGAGATATAGGGGAGGAGCTGGATCATGGCACAGGGCAGAACCGTACTGGTAACCGGGGGAACGTCCGGTATCGGGCTGGCAATTGCGGAGACGTTCGCCCGGGCGGGGGACAGCCTCATCCTGCTGGGCAGCAGCCCGGAGCGTGACTACACCAAGGCCGTGCAGGCGGTGCAGGCTGCCGGGCGTGAGGCCGGGCACGACGTGCAGGTCTGTGCTCATGGGGTGAACATCACGGATTTTGATGCCGTGAAGGCCCTGCTGAAGACCATCAGCGACAGGGTGGGCCTGCTGGACGTGCTGGTCCATTCCGCAGGTGTTTTCTTCAACACGCCCATCACGGATGAAACACCCGATGCGTTCGACAGGGTGATGCGCATCAACGTCAATGGCATGTGGCACATCGTGCAGGCCGCCCTGCCTTTCATCCGGCGGAAAGAGGGTGACGTGCCGGGCGGGAAGGTCGTGGCCATTTCGTCCATCTGCGGATTTTACAGTTTTGCCGGCTATGCGGGCTATGCCGCCAGCAAGGCGGCGGCCACGGCTTTGGTCCGCAGTCTGGCCCTCGAGCTCGGCCCGCTGGGCATCAACATCAATGCCGTGGAACCGGGCCGTGTGAAGACCTCCATGCATGATGCGCTGATCAACGATCCCTCACAGGCGGATGCCCTCAGGGCCGTGGCGGAGGCCAATCCCAGCAAGCGGACCTTCTCCTCGCCGGAGGACATCGCTGCCGTGGTGCAGTTCCTTGCCAGCCCGGGGGCGGTGGCCCTGCACGGCTCGGCCATCGTGGTGGATGAAGGAACATCGCTCGGTCTCGTCTAGGCCATACATCCCGTCATCATGATGCTGGAGCTTGAGGTCTCCCCCGGTGCGGGGATGCTTGAAAGCCGGGGAGGCCTCTCCCATATCTGCTCCATCTTTCAGCGGCGGGGCAGGCTGGCCGCCGAAGATGGAGCACATACGGAGCCTGCCATTTTGGAGGAGAGCAACGCATCATGAGTGATGGCAAAAACGCAGCGGAGATGCAGCAGCACAGTTTCAGTGCCGAGGTCGGGCAGCTGCTCGATCTGGTTGTCCATTCCCTTTATTCCGATCGGGAAATCTTTCTGCGTGAGCTGGTCGCCAATGCGGCTGATGCCATGGACAAGCGGCGGTTCGAGGCCCTGACCAACCCGGCCCTGTCCCTGCCGGAAGTCCCGTCCATCCATATTTCCACCGACAAGGACGCAAAGACCATCACGCTGTCCGATGACGGACTGGGGATGAGCCCGGAAGAGCTGACCCAGAATCTTGGCACCATTGCCCGTTCCGGCACCAAGGCGTTTGGTGAGAAGCTGAGCAATGCCAAGCCGGAGGAGCGTCCGAACCTGATCGGTCAGTTCGGTGTGGGTTTCTATTCCGCCTTCATGGTGGCGGACAAGGTGGATGTCGTCTCCCGCCGTGCCGGTGAGGATGTGGCCGCCCGCTGGGTGTCCGAAGGCAAGGGCTCCTACAGCCTTGGCCCTGCCGAGCGTGACCGTCCGGGCACGGACATCGTCCTGCACATGAAGGATGATGCTGAGGAGTTCATTGATCCGTGGCGTCTGCGGGGCATCATCCGCAAATGGGCCGATCACATCGCCTGGCCGGTCGTGCTGCACGAGCCGGACGAGGATGGCAAGGAGAAGGAAGAGACCATCAACGAGGGCAAGGCCCTCTGGCTGCGTCCGAAATCCGAGATCACGTCCGAGGAATATACCGAGTTCTACCGCCATGTGGCCCGTGCGTTTGATGAGCCGTACGCCACGCTGCACTGGAAGGCCGAAGGCACGGTCGAGTTCGCTTCCCTGCTGTTCCTCCCCGGTGCCCGTCCGTTCGACTTCATGGAGCAGAGCAGCCGTGAGAGCCGTCTGCACCTGCATGTGAAGCGCATGTTCATCACGGATGAAGCCAGTCTGGTGCCGAACTGGCTGCGTTTCGTGCAGGGTGTGGTCGATACGGATGACCTGCCGCTGAACGTCTCCCGCGAGATGCTCCAGTCCACCCCGGTTCTGGCCCGCATCCGCAAGGCCGTGACCAAGCGTGTCATCAGCGAGATCAAGAAACGGGCGCAGGAAGGTGGCGAGTCCTTCACCGGTTTCTGGAACAATTTCGGCCTCGTCATCAAGGAAGGGCTGTGGGAGGATTCCGAACACCGGCAGGAAATTGCCGAGTTCTCCCGCTTCCACTCCACACATGATGATGAGCTGACGACGCTGGACGACTATATCAGCCGCATGAAGCCGGAGCAGGAGACCATCTATTATCTGGTCGGGGACAATCTGAAGGCCCTCAGGGCCTCCGCCCAGCTGGAAGGGTTCCGTGCCCGTGGGCTGGAAGTCCTGCTGCTGTCTGATGCCGTGGACAGCTTCTGGCCGGACCGTCTCCATTCCTACAAGGACAAGACCTTCCGTTCCGTGGCCCAGGCGCATGGTGATCTCGAGAAGTTCGCACCGGAAGCCGAGGAGCAGGGCGAAGCAGCCAATGTCGAGAAGCTGACCCCCGCCCTGAAGGACGCTCTTGGCGAAGCGGTGAAGGATGTCCGCAGCACCGTGCGTCTGACAGGCAGTGCCGTGGTGATGACGAGCGAGGGGGGGCCGGACCTGGCCATGCAGCGTCTCATGCGCCGTTCCGGTCAGGAGATGCCTGCCCTGCCGCCGGTGCTGGAGATCAACCCCCGCCATCCGCTCATCCGTGCGCTGGCCGAACGTGTGGAGAAGGGCGAGAGCGTCGCAGAACATGCCCGCATCCTTCTGGACCTCGCCCGTGTTCAGGAAGGCGAGGCCCTGCCCGACCCCAGCGGCTTTGCCCGCACGCTCGCAGGCCTGCTTGCCGGGACTGTCGAAAAGTAATCTCAGGCAGATCGTCTGATGAAAAGGAAGGGGCTGCACGCCGGGTCGTGCAGCCCCTTTTCTGTTGAGCCTCAGTCTTCGTCCGTCAGCAGTGCAGGCAGGACTTCCTTGAGGCTGCGGGACGCATTCCGGCTGTTCTGGCGCAGCTCCGTGAGGATGGCGGCATCCTCTGTCAGGGAGAGTTTTTCCGCCAGCAGCAGGAGCAGGGCAAGGGAGGTACGCAGCCGGGCGATGCAGCCCGCAATGTCCAGCATCACGCCCAGAAGATGGACGGGAACATCCCCCGAGGGAAAGCAGGTCACCACCGTGTCCAGCAGGCCAGAGAGCGTGTCGGAGTCGTTGCGGGGTTTTTCCCCATGCGTGCGGAGGAGGTGGGCGACCTGCCGCTCCTGCTCCCGGTTCTGGTCCAGGATGGTGGTGATCCAGTGCTGGAGAGGGGGGGGAGCGGCCGGACGGCTGAGCAGCTCCAGCAGGCTCTCCCGCAACGTGCCCGTCAGGACCAGATGGGCATGGAGGCGGTCACGGTAAGTACGGCGTATGGAGGGCTGTTCGGCAGGATGACGTGGCACGTCTATCTCCATGACGAAAAGGGGAAGGGAACCTTCATGGGTGCCCTGTCCTTCGGCGGAAGGCAAGCCCGTTCCAGTGGAGCTGGTCAGGTTTCGTGCGGTTGTTGGGGGCGTTGCGCATAATGGCGGGCAATGACGGTGCAGACAAAGAGCTGGAGCTGGTGGAAGATCATCAGCGGCAGGACGATGATTCCGGCCGAACCGGGAAAGATGACGCTGGCCATGGTCACGCCGGATGTCAGGGCCTTCTTGGAGCCGCAGAACTGTAATGTGATGTCATCCTCGATGCTCTGGCCCATCATCCGGCCCAGCAGATAGGTGAGCCCGAGGGCCAGGGCGAGAAGCAGGGCATCCGCCACCCCGACACCGGCCAGCAGGATGAGCGGAATGCGATGCCACAGCCCCTGAAGCACCGCTGCACTGAAGGCGGAATAGACCAGCACGATGATTGAGCCACGGTCACTGCATGAGATGAGAAACTTGTGGCGGTGGACAACCGGCCCCAGCCAGCGTTGCACGCACTGGCCCAGAATGAAGGGCAGGAGCAGTTCTTCTGCCACGTTCAGGATGGTCTGAAGACCGGACCCGCCACTGCTGCCGTGATCAAAGAAAAGGCCACAGAGCAGGGGGGTGATGAGGATGCCCAGAATGTTCGAGACCGTGGCCGCACAGATGGCGGCCGGGACGTTGCCCCGGGCCATGGAGGTCAGGGCAATGGAGGACTGTATGGTGGAGGGCAGGCAGCAGAGGAACAGCATCCCGGCCCAGAGGTCCGGCCCCAGAAAACCGGAGGAGGACAGCCGGTAGGCAAGCCAGTACATGCCTGCCCCGAGCAGGGGGAACACGGCAAAGGTGATGAGCAGCGTGCAGCCCTGCAACCGCCAGTTTTTCACGCTGTCGAGCAATGCACGGCGTTTCAGCTTGGCCCCCTGGAAGAAGAACATCAGCATGATGAGCAGTGATGTCAGGCGGGAGAGCCAGGGCTGCCACACAACAGGGCAGGGCAGGAAGGAGGCCAGCAGAACAGCGCCGATCAGGCACATCAGGAAAGGATCAAGGCGTTTCATCGGGCGGTGTCCCTGCAAGGCTGTGGCATCATGGTGGCGCAAGCGTGCCCTGTATGGGGCCGCTGGTACAGAGGGACGGTAAAACAGAAGGTTCGGGCTGCCAATGCGTGGCACCAGGGAAAGATGTCCGTTCCGTGTCACGGTCAAGGAATGGCTTGCCAGAGAGGGCTGGAAAGAGGCATTTTCCCGGCAGGCCTTCGGACAGGGCCATCTCCATCAGATCGTAGAGAGGGGGGTCAGAGGATGACCGTCAATCGACGTATGGTTCTGGGATCATTTCTGGCGGCAGGTGCCCTTCTGGGCAATGGCAGAGCCCGTGCAGCCGTTGGGGGTGGAGGCAGCGCCGCACCGGCACAGCCCAACAATGCCCATGCCGAGCCGGGCAATGCGGCGGCGGCGGCTCCGCAGCCCGTGCATGAGACACTGGCCGACAAGCAGTACCGCCCCCGCATCCATTTTTCACCCTCCACCGGGTTCATGAATGATCCGAACGGGCTGATCTTTGATGGACGCTATTACCATCTCTATTACCAGTACAATCCGTTTGGGCCTTATGCAGGCCATGTGCACTGGGGCCATGCCGTCAGCACGGACCTCTATACATGGCAGGATCTGCCGATTGCGATTCGGGAGACGGAAGCCGGAGAGGCCTACAGCGGCTGTGCCGTGCTGGACAGGGACAACCGTTCTGGTCTGTTTCCGCCCCGCACGCAGGACAAGCCTCAGCCGGGGTCGGTCGAGACAGCTGCCCAGAAGGCCGCCCAGCTTTTTCCGTCACTGCCGGAGGATGAGCAGGCACGGCGCCTTGTGGACAGGCAGTCGCACGATCTTCTGAAAGGGGCGAATTCCTCCCCCAGCCTGCTGAAGGAGCTGGGGGATGATCCTGTCTCCCGCGAGCAGTCACCCGTCCCCATGTCTCCGGCCCTGCCGCCAATGGCGGGTGGCCTGGTCGCCATCTATACACGGGCAACGCCGCAGCGGCAGACACAGTATATTGCCTGGAGCCCTGACGGAGGGCAGACGCTGAAGGATTATGAAGGGAACCCGGTGCTGGATATCGGGCACAATTCCTTCCGTGACCCCAAGGTGTTCTGGCATGCCCCGACTGAAAAATGGGTCATGGTCGTGGTGCGCTCCCGGGAGCACAAGGTGTCCTTTTATGGGTCATTCGACCTGAAACACTGGATGCATCTGAGCGATTTTGGCCCATCTGGCATTACTGGCGTGGATTATGAATGTCCGGGGCTGGCCGAGGTAGAGGTGGAAGGTGAGACGCCCGGTGAAAAACGCTGGGTCCTGTTCGTGTCCATCAATCCCGGTGGACCGCAGGGGGGCAGCATCACGCAGTATTTTGTCGGCCAGTTCGATGGTGAGCGCTTCACGCCGGATGATACGATCGTGGATCTGACAGATTTCGGCAAGGACAGCTACGCCCTCCAGACTTACGAGAACATGCCGGGCAACCAGACGGTCTATGTCGCCTGGCTGGACAACTGGCAATATTGTGAGGAGCTGCCCAACAAAAGCTGGCGTGGCGTCATGACCATTCCTCGCAAGGTTGTGCTGCGGCGTGACACGTCAGGCTGGCTGCGTATCGCCCAGACTCCTTATGCTCTGGAGGCCCTGCGGCGTCCTGCCATCCCATTTACCCTGTCCCGTCTGGAGCCCCAGAGCAGTCGGCAGGTGTCTCTGCCTACCGGCGAGGCCGTGGAGCTGCTGCTGGATGTCTCTCTGGAAGACCGGGGCAGTACCCTGCCAGATGGAGACCATGGGCGTGCCGGACGTTTTGTCGTGGCCTTCTCCAACCATCAGGGAGAGAGCCTGAGCATCGGTTTTGATGGTTTCTCCTGCCAGCTCTGGCTGGACAGGAGCAACCTGCATGGCTTTACCCATCCCTTCTTCACGGGCACCTTCTCTTCTGCCCTTGTCCCGGGCAGCCGCCGTTTCAACCTGCGGATCGTGCTGGATGCCTGTACGCTGGAGGTCTTCGCCAATGAGGGCATGTCCGTCGGCACGGCTCTGATCTATCCGGCCAACCCTCTGGAGACGCTGAGTTTCCAGGTCACCAATGCGGCAGCTGTCATTCATCAGATGGCTCTGTATCCCCTGCGGCAGACGATGGACCGCATGGAACAGGGGTAACGGCCCTTTGTCTGGCGCCCCTCTCTGCCCCGAAGGTGGGAGGGGCGCCGTTTCTGTCAGATGACAGCCAGCGTTTCCTTGCCATCAGGTGGCGGGAAGGCCTCATCAAGGGCTGCCAGATCGTCATGGGAGAGCCGGATTTCCTGAGCGGCGATGTTGAGGGCCTGATGATGGGGCGTGCCGGCTTTGGGAATGGCGATCATGTTCCTGCGACGCAGCACCCATGCCAGGGCAATCTGCGCCGGTGTGGCGCGGCCGAGGCTGGTTTCATGCTGGTGGGCAATGGCCCGCAGGGCAGGGTGATGCAGCAGCTCGCCCCCTTGGCCGATCGGGCAATAGGCCATGCTGGTGATGTGCGCCTGTTCGTCCCGTGGCAGCAGGTCATACTCCGTGCCACGATATTCCAGGCTGTAGAGAATCTGGTTGACGAGAGGATAGGCTCCCAGCTCAGCCAGATCGTTCATGTCGGTCGTATCGAAATTGGAAACCCCCCAGTCCCGGATCTGCCCCCGTTCCTTCAGTGTTTCAAAGGCGTAGAGTGTTTCAGTGAAGGGAGTGGAACCGGGCCAGTGCAGGAGATAAAGGTCCAGATGGTCCGTGTTGAGATGTCTCAGCGAGCGTTCGCAGGCTTCTATCGTTCCTCTGGAGGTGGCATTGCCCGGCAGGACCTTGCTGATGAGAAATGCCTGATCCCTTCGCCCCCGCAGGGCTTCGCCGACCACTTCTTCTGAGCGGCCATGGCCGTACATTTCTGCCGTATCGATGATTCTGAGGCCAGAATCCAGCCCGCTCTGCAGGCTGTGGACTTCGTGGGCCCGCAGGGCTGCATCATCGCCCATACGCCATGTGCCCATGCCGAGCGCTGGAAGCGTGATGCCGTTTCTGAGTGTGACAGTAGGATAGGGAGTCGTGGTCATATGATATCCTTCCCTTGGGCACGGACGAGCGGACTCGCCCCCGTGTGCATAGGGTAAGCCTGTGCCGGACGGAGGAAAAGGCATTTCGCACGGAGGTTCTGCCACGCCATGGGAGAAGAGGCGCTTTGTGGCGGACGTCAGCCAGTTTTTCAGGGAATAAAAAATGGTGCCCAAGGGCGGGATCGAACCACCGACACTGCGATTTTCAGTCGCATGCTCTACCAACTGAGCTACTTGGGCACCGGGCCATGGCAGCAGGGCCACCCGGCTATGGAGAGGGGTTTACCCTATGCAGGGCGGGTTATCAACCCTCTTTGCAGAAGAAAATGCACGGATCAGCGGGCTGATTCAGCGGGTTATGGCCCCCGGGATCAGGGCCTGTGGCGGGAGGTTTCCTCCGCCAGCCGTGCGGCCTCGGCTTCCAGTTCTTCCGGGTCGTTGTCCTGCCGCAGGGACGGCACACGGTAATCCCCCTTGAACCAACGGCCAAGGTCCACATCAGCGCAGTGCTGGGAACAGAACGGGCGGAAGGCGGGCATGGTGGGTTTCTGGCAGATCGGGCAGCTCATGAGAGACTCCAGCAGGATGATGGAGACACGGGATGACTGAGGAGGGTAAGGCGATGGCCTGTGAGATGGAAGAGGTCTTCCAGCGCCCCGGAATCGGCTTCAAGTGCCTGGATGATGGCTGGTGGTGCGTGGAGCCGGTCGCCCTTCAGCCCCTCACTGGCGATGCGCTGGAGGATGGCCAGCCCTTGCCCGTGGGGTGAGGCGTACAGCTCATGCAGCGGGGCCCGATGGCGGGGGCGGGTCATTTCCAGCAGGCCGCCGGGCGTGATGCCGGTGATGCGGGGCTGGAGCGGGTCCTGCTCCCTGTCCGCTGCCTTGCGGAGGAACGGGACAAGGGCGGGCCGTTTGCTGCTGCGGACACCTGCCGGGTCGATCAGGATGGTACCGGAGAGATTGCGTAGCCGGATTTCCCGCAGGAGTGGGCCGAAACAGGCCAGATTGGCGGCAAAGTCCGGGGTCTGATGGGCGTCCAGATCAATGGCGGTGAGGGCATGGGTGGGCGTGATATGGGCTGTCAGCGGTCCGACCTGGGCATCCGGGCTGGTCAGGGCGGCCCAGTCGGCCTCCAGAACCTCATCAAAGCTGCGGCTTACCCGGTGCAGGCGGGCATGAAGATGGGACGGCAATCGGGCCGCCAGGGCGGCACTGTCGGTCAGGATGGGGCAGTCTGATGGGGCCAGCCCCAGAATCTCATCCAGTGGCGTGGGACCGGATGTGAGACGGCGGGGGGCGGTTCCGGCCTCCATGTCCTCCGGCCATGGGAGGGCACGCAGGCGCAGGCCCTTGCCATTCTGTGCCGAACGGGTCACCTGGGCACGGACGAGACTGCCTTCGGGAGGGAGTTTGCGCCCTTTCATGAAGCCCGTACAGGCTGGACTGGCCAGCTCGACGAAAGCCCCGCCCAGGGCTGGCGCATGGGCGGTGATGCGGACGATATGGACATCCCCCCAGCCATCCGGCGCACCGGGCCGCCAGAGGGCAGCATCCAGCAGCGCATCGTCCTTCAGCAGGGCGATGCGGATTTCTCCGGGCGCACTGGCAAGACGGATTTCCATGCCGTGTCAGCGCAGCCAGTGCTGTCCGGCGGGCAGGGGCTGACCCCGGAGCAGCTGGGCGGTCTCGAACAGGGGCAGGCCGATCACGCCGGAGGGGCTTCCCCCGACCTGTCGGATGAAGGCGGCCGCCTGCCCCTGAAGGCCATAGCCACCAGCCTTGCCGTGCCAGTCTCCCCCTTCGATGAGGGCGTCAATCTGCCGGGGTGTCAGGCGATTGAAGATGACATGGCTTTCCACCACACGTTCGCAGTAGCGGCCTCCGGCCCAGTCTGCTGTCGGCTGGCAGACCACGGCGGTGAAAACCTTGTGGCGGCGGCCGGAGAGAAGGGTGAGGCAGCGGCGGGCTGTCTCGGCATCTTCTGCTTTGGGCAGGATGCGCCGCCCGGCCGCCACGACCGTGTCAGCCCCGATGATGAGGGCGGGGCCATCATGGCGGGCGGCGACATGGGCCGCCTTGGCCCGGGCCAGCCGCAGCGCATGGGGACGGGGAAGTTCGTCCTTCTGCGGGGTTTCATCCAGGTCTGCCGGGCAGACAGCATCCGGCTCCACCCCGATCTGGCGGAGCAGGGCGATGCGGCGGGGCGAGGCAGAGGCCAGGATGAGGGCGGGCCGGGAGGAATCAGCCATGAGGGAAGAGATGGTCCTGTCTTCCGCTGTCTTACTTGAAGCGGAAGGTGATGCGACCCTTGCTGAGGTCGTAAGGGGTCATCTCGACATTGACCCGGTCACCGGCCAGCACGCGGATGCGATTCTTGCGCATCTTGCCGCTCGTATGGGCGAGAATGGTGTGCTCATTGTCCAGCGTGACGCGGAACATGGCATTGGGCAGAAGCTCAGTCACCGTGCCGGTAAATTCGATCAGGTCTTCTTTAGGCATGAATATCCCTTGCAGGAAGTGGGTAGAAACTGTGTGGGCCACGGGCCAGCTCTGGAGAGGCCTGGCCTGCAGCCCCGTCATGACGGCGCATTATGTGCGGGCACGGAGGTGGGACGTCAAGGTTTTTTGCTGGGTGGAGCGGGATCAGGCAGGCGGGCTTTGGCCTGCCAGCAGTACCATGCCAGTGTGGAGCGATGGGGACTGAAGCCCATCGTGGCGTCCCGCAGCTGGCGGGGTGTGGGGCGGACAGGCAGTTTTTTCAGCCTCTTCCATCCTTCCTGAACGCCAAGATCGCCCGCTGGCAGGACATCCGGCCTGTTGAGATGGAAGATGAGCAGCATTTCGACTGTCCATTGTCCCACGCCACGCAGGGCTGTCAGCTGTTTTATCAGTGTGGCGTCATCCAGCTGGCGGGCTTCAGCGAGGCTGGGTACCAGCCCGTCCAGCCGTCCCCGGGCGATGGCCCGCAGGCTGGCGGCCTTGGTGGCGGAAAGGCCGCAGCGGCGCAGGGTGGCATCATCAAGGGCCAGAAGTTCCTGTGGTGCAGGGGGAGGCCCGTTTTCGTCATGGTCGGCCCCAAGGGCGCAGAGACGCCTGAAGATGGTTCTGGCCGCAGCATTGTGGAGCTGCTGGCCCGTCACAGCCTTGATGAGTGAGGCATAGGGATCGATTGTCTGCGGGTCTGGCGCAGCCTGTTCGTGCAGGCGGCAGGGGCCGACGGTGGCGATGAAGGCTGCCAGATCGGCATCCCGGGCAAGGCAGGCAGGTGGATGCATGGAACGGACTTTCTTCATGGGGCTGATGGTGGTGGAAGGGGGTTACACAAAAGTAGCGGTGGGGCACTTTTCCGGTGATGACAATATGGCCCTTTTTGAGGCACAAGGGAGGGGTCATGATCCTTATCAGTCTGCGCCCCTCTTTTTGCCAGCGGGTTTTCCGCCCGTGACGATGCAGGACGCCCCTTTGCAGAGGCGCCGGGAGCGGCTGGGAGATCATGCCGAACCCGTGGCCGGGTTGCGGACTGAAGCGCGCACCCCCATGCGGCGGACGCAGGTTCTGGTCGATCCACCACTGTTCGGGCCGCTGTTTCTGGCGGCCAGTGTCCATGGCATTGCCCTCTGGCTGATGATGCAGACCAGCGCTGCCGTGCATGGTACGCCAAATGGTGCACAGCAGCCGCAGGTGGAGATGGTGTTTGATGCCCCTCCGGCAAAGCACAGCATGAAGGGGGAGCCGACACATGAGGTTGGTGGTGCGGCCAGCGCTCCGGCGCCGACCACGCCGGAGGAGGCAACCCCAGCCCCGATGGAGCCGACGCCTCACACGCCGTCTTCCCCGCCGACGGCCCCCTCACCTACCGGGGAGCTGACCCGTGCGGAGATGTCGGAAAAGCCGCTCTCCAGGGCTGCTCCCCGTCGCCCCCGCCGGAGCCGGGCAACCCCGACGCATCAGCGTATGACCCGGCAGAGCGAGACGAACCCTTTCGCTCACCCGATGGATCTGTCCTTTGATGGTGAGCCAGCCTTGCACCCTCACAAGCGGGGGCGCCATGGGGGGACACGGGGGCCGGTTGATTTCTCTCTCGGGCCGCTCAGCCTGAATGGGCAGATCAATGCGCCGTACAAGACGAGCAGCAGTGTCCGGGGTGTCAGCTCCGATTATGGGAGCGAGATTGACCGCTGGGTGCGGAACCACATGTTCTATCCCGATGAGGCTGTGCAGAACGGGGAGGAGGGGCCATCCTCCGTCCATGTAGTGATTGACAGGAGCGGGAAGGTCATCCGTGTGCGGCTGACGGATTCATCAAACTCTTATGCGCTGGATGCCGCCACGACAGGCATGTTCCAGGGGGCGCAGCTCCCTCCCGTTCCGCCGGACATGCAGGGTGACCATTTTGATCTGGATGTGACGATCCATTACATGCTGATCCGCCATTAGGGGCTCTGGCCAGCGCTCCCCCTGTGGTCAGGAGAGGGAAAGGGCGTTAAGTTGCGGGGCCTGCCGGTCGGGTCCGGTCGGCTCTTGTCCAGAAATATTGCAGGGAAAGTGGGCTGTTCATGCGCTTCTGTCGTAAGCTGCTGCTCTCAGGGCTGTGTGTGCCTCTCCTCGGACTGGGGGGGTGCCTGCAGGTGTACAAGCCATTTGCCCATAATCCGGGCAATCAGGCCCAGCATCTTGTCAGGGACAACATTCCGCCTGCCCGGCTGGCCGTGCCTGTTCCCGTGCCAGAGAAAGCGCCATGGCGGGCGCCTACGGCCATGTGGGCACGGGATGTCGTGATCGCCCTGGTGGGGCAATCCATTCCTGCCGTGGCGAAGGTGCCGGAGCCGGGGGACTGGTGGGTCAGGCTGGGGGCTGTCCGGGCGGAGAATGGGGGTATCCGCCCCCGCTATGCGATTGTCGGGCCGGATGGCAAGGTGAAGGCCCGTGGCTTTGGTGCCGTGATTGATGAGGAAGGCTGGCGCAGCGCCGACCCGGCGGCCCTGAACACGGTGGCCCTCCAGATGGCCCCGGAAATCGCCCGTGAGCTGACAGAGATACAGACCCGCATGATGATGGATGACCCGCAGAGTCTCATGCACCGTTCGGCCCGCATCTGTTTCGAGGGGGTACAGGGCGCCCCGGGTGATGGCAACAAGTCTCTGGCCGAGGCGTTCTACATGATGCTGCCGGACAGCCACAACAGTGTGCAGACCACACGCACTGGGGCGGATTACATCGTGAAAACCGTGGTCAGCATCAAGCCTTCACCGGATGCTCCTCCGCCGGGAGAGGGGCCGAAACAGCAGGTTACCATCGTCTGGCACGTGACAACCCCACAGGGCGTGGAGGCCGGGGCGGCCACTCAGGTTCATGATGTTCCCGCACATTCTCTGGATGGCCCATGGGCTGATGTGGCCGGCGCTGCGGCGCAGGAGGCTGCCGAAGCGGTGAAGACCATCGTTACCAACTATTCAGGCCGGTCTCGCAAGGCGGCGACGGCTCCGTCCGATATTGGCGGGGATGCGTCCCGTGAGAAGGATGGCATGAAAAAATTCGTTGCAGGGCCGGAGCCGGAGGGCAGTGCCTCCAGATGATGGCAGCCCAGCCTTTCTGGGAACAGACGGAACGGGGACATTTCCTGCTACAGGGAGTGTCCCCGTTTCTCTGAAATCCCGCACAGGATAGACGTCTCCTCGAATGGACAGGGTGTATCAACCAACTTATACAGGTTGCAGATTGATATTTGCTGGCCTGTCATGCGTTCCATTTTTCTGAAATGTCTACTGGTTTCATGGGCCGTTGTGCATTGTCAGCCTGTATTGGCCGACGTTTATCATCCCGACTTTGACTGTAGCCGGATGGACAGGAACGAACCGGGGCAGGTTCTTCTCTGTTCGGATTCTGATTCAGCCAGAAGTGAACTGGTTCTGGATCAGGCCTATTATGCCCTGCGCCATCAGAGTGCGGCCTACAGTCTTCCCCAGCTGAAGGCGGAGCTGATCCATGATCTTGCACCGTTGCAGGCGTGTTTTTCACCGGCGGGTGTGCAGGGGGAGAGCCAGGCCCAATGCTACCAGCGGGTTGTGGCGCAGGTTGCGGACAGATACCGCTCCCGCCTGACAGGTCGTGCGCATGAGGAAGCGACCCGTCCGATTGATGCCCATATTGCCCTGCAAAGAAAACTGCAGGTGCTCGGCTTTCTGCCGGCTGCCGTCGTGCCGGATGGCGTATATGGCGAGGCGACCCGGCGGGCCATCCTGCGCTGGCAGGAGCAGGCCGGGCAGCCCAGCCGGGACGGATTTCTGGGAGATGATGATGCCAGGGTGCTGATGCCGGACCTGGCTGTTGCTCCGGCCCCATCTGAGGCTTCTCCGTCCCCACCTGAACGTGCTGCACCCCGTCAGGCAGAGGCAGGCACAGTCGGCGGGGATGGACCGGTTGCGTCCATCCTGCGGCAGAGTGGAACAGCCGGTGCGGCCGGGCCTCAGCCATCCCCGCCGTCTCCAGACAGTACGGCTCCCCAGCAGGAGGCTGCATCTCCCCAGACAGAGGATCATGAAACGGCAGGGGGACTTTTTTCCCTGCTGTCCGTGCCGTTCTGGTTGCTGGGGGCTGTCATTCATATGTGCGGGGCCGTTCTGGCGGGCGTCTGGCACGTGCTGATCTTCATCCTTCTTTTGCCCGTAAGGCTCGTCCGGTTGATCTGGAGCTTCATCACCTGGCTGTTCAGCTGGAAGGGGCTGCTTCTTTTGATTGTCGGTCTGATTGTGAATGGCCTCCGCTCTGCAGAAAAGAAGGATGATTCCGCCCAGTCGTCAGAGTTTCCGTCCAGGGAGGAAGAGGCGGCGCAGGAGCAGCAGGAGCGGGAACAGGCCTATCGCCGGGCCAGACAGTCCGGCTCCGCCCCACCGGAGGATGAGCCCTGGCATATCGTGCTGGAGGTTTCTGCAACGGCCTCTGCCGAGGAGATCACGGCCTCATACAGGCGGTTGATGAAGCAGCATCACCCGGACCGCTTTGCGCAGGAGGGAGGTGCTGCCTACGAGGCAGCCGTGGTAAAAAGCAAGAAGATCACCGAAGCCTACCGCTATGCCAAAACACTGAAACAGTTCTCGGAAAAGACAGGCCGGACGTCCCGGCAGAAACCGGAACCTGAGACGGATCCGCCACCTTCCGGCTTCGCCTCCAGCAGGGAGCAGGAAGCGTATCAGGCGGTCGGGATGATGTGGGCTGGCTGGATCAGTGAGCTGGCTCTTGCTGATGGTCAGCTTCTGCTGGACCATCTCGTGGCCCGGCGCCTGCGGGAGGCGTTCCGGTTTCTGTCTGCGCTGGTGCAGCCGATGGGTGGCGAGACCGCCCGGAACGTGCTGGAGGAGTTGGAGGCTGGCCGTTCATGGCAGGATTTCCGGCGTTGTTCGGTGCATGTGCACGGTCTGCTGCTTCAGGTGAACAGGGCAGAGACGGCCAGAAAGCGGCGGCGGCAGGAACAGCAGAGAGCCTGGGAGAGGGAAGAGGCAGAGCGGCGGCGTGAACAAGCCCGGCGGGACTGGCAGCGGGCCAGAAATGCGCCCCCCGCGGACAGGGCCTGGCATGTTGTGCTGGAGGTCTCCGAGGGGGCTTCCAATGAGGAGATCACCAGTGCCTACAGGCGGCTTGTCAAGCAGCACCATCCAGACCGTTTTGCCCATGTTGGTGGGGACGTCTATCAGGAGGCTGTCCGCCGGACGGCGGAAATCACACAGGCCTATCGTTATGTGCGGCAGTACCGGCGGTTCTGACCTGTGGGCGTGGACGGGAGAGCATACGGCATTTCATGGTAAACAGGTGGTAAATTAATCGTTCCGAAATAGGTCTGCTGGAAAATCATGACATTGATCGGGCGGGCTGATAGAAGGAGCTGAACCGCATCTTACCGTCCTTCTATGAAAAGTACCCGTCATGAAGATCGTTGCCTGCAACAGTAACCTGCCTCTGGCCCAGGCTGTGGCTGATGAGCTTGAAATCCCTTTGTGCAAGACATCCATTCGCCGCTTTGCGGATGGTGAGGTGTTTGTCGAGATTCAGGAAAACGTGCGTGGGGAGGACATGTTTGTCCTTCAGAGCACCTGCATGCCAACCAATGATCATCTGATGGAACTTCTTGTCGTGCTGGATGCCCTGCGGCGCGGCTCTGCACGCCGTGTCACGGCGGTGATGCCTTATTTTGGCTATGCCCGGCAGGACCGCAAGTCCGGTCCCCGCACGCCCATCAGTGCCAAGCTTGTCGCCAATCTGCTGACAGAAGCGGGTGCCAACCGCATCCTGACGATGGACCTGCATGCCATGCAGATTCAGGGTTTTTTCGATATTCCCACGGACAACCTCTACGCAGCACCGCTCTTTGTGCGGGACCTGATTTCCCGTCACCCGGACCCGGGAAAACTGATGATCGTTTCGCCGGATGTGGGTGGGGTGGTGCGGGCCCGTCAGCTGGCCCGCAGGCTGAATGTGGACCTGGCCATCATCGACAAGCGTCGTGAGCGCGCTGGTGTGTCTGAAGTGATGAATGTGATTGGCGATGTGTCCGGCCGTTTCTGCGTACTGGTGGATGACATCATTGATAGCGGCGGGTCTCTCTGCAATGCTGCTGAAGCCCTGATGAAGCACGGTGCTGCCGGGGTGGAGGCCTATGTGACGCATGGTGTGCTGACAGGCAATGCCTGCAAGCGGGTGCAGAGCAGCCCGCTTTCCATGCTGACCCTGACAGACAGCATCCCTGCGACGGATGAGCTGAAGGCAACGTCCAACATCCGGCAGATTCCTACGGCCAATCTGCTGGGCCGTGCCATCCGGGCCGTGGCGGATGAAAGCTCGGTCTCCACTCTTTTTGACTGAGATCTTTTTGATTGAGAGGTGCTTTGCGTGGCCAGGGGCATGAGACAGGTCCCGCCACGCTCTGACGGGATTTTGGGGAGGGTCAGGAAATGACACAGCTTCGGGCAGAACCGTACTGGTTTCTCCGTCATGGTGAAACGGACTGGAATGCACGCCATCTCTCCCAGGGGCGGACGGATATTCCCCTGAATGAGACCGGCCTGACACAGGCCTGCCTGGCAGGCCGCCAGCTGGCAGACCTGTTCGAGGCGGGGATGCGGCCCTTCACGCATATCGTAAGCTCTCCGCTCAAGCGGGCTTTCGTCACAGCCGAGCATGTGCGGGATGCGATCCGGGATCGGACGGGCCTTGATCTGCCGCTGATAAAGGATGCAGACCTTCAGGAGGTCAGCTTTGGTGTGCAGGAAGGCCAGCCGATGGGAGACTGGTACAATACATGGATCAACGGCACGTTTGTCCCGGAAAAGGGTGAGGATTTCCTCACGCTGAAGACCCGTGGTGTCCAGGCGCTCAACAGGGCGCAGGAGGCTGGAGAGGGAGCCCCCCTGATCGTGGCGCATGGGGCATTGTTCCGTGGGCTGCGGGCAGCCATGGGGCTGGAGATCAATGTACGTCTGCCCAATGCCGTGCCACTGAAGGCCACGCCGGAGGAAGAAGGCTGGGTGCTGAAACTGCTTTCGGCCTGAGATTTTCCCCGCTGAAGAAAAGGCCGCTTCCGTCTCTGTCAGGAAGCGGCCTTTTTCATGTCTGGATGGTTTGGCGGCCGTCAGCTTACCACGGCACAAGCGTGGTGGAGAGGCGTTTGGCATCCTTCGGGCTGACACCGAGGTCATTGCGGTTCCACCATCCCCCGCCGAGAGCCTGGAACAGGCCGACCGTATCGGAAAGGCGGGTGACCTTGTCCTGTGCGACGGAAATCTGGTCCTGCGCCACGGCCATGCGGGCCTGTGCCACGTCAATCTGGCTGTTGTCCCCCAGCCTGTGCTGGGCTTCTGCAATGTGCAGGGCCTGTGTGGCGGCGTCCAACCCATTCTGGTCGGCCAGAAGTGTGCTGCCATCCAGCTCTACGGCATGGAGGCTGTCTGCCACATCGCTGACGGCAGACATGATGGCAGCCTTGTAATATTCCTTGGCCTGTTCGTAATTGGCTTTGGCCTCCCGCTGGGCATGAAGCAGTGACCCTCCCTGGAAAATGGGTTGGGTGACCGTGGCAGCCAGCATCCAGTTGCCCATCCCGGGCTTGAACATCTTGCTCATGCTGTCCACAGCCTCGCCCGGCAGGGCACTCAGCTGCACATTGGGGAGGCGGTTGGCAATGGCAATGCCGAGCTGCGCCCCGGCAGAGCGGATCTGCGCCTGTGCAGAGGCGATGTCAGGCCGTTGCAGGAGGAGCTGGGCCGGCAGGCTGACGGGCAGCTGATGCGGCAGGGTGAAGTCTTTCAGCTCGAAGATGGGCAGGTCCGCATTGGGGCTGAGGCCCACCAGAGTGGCCAGCTGGTCCCGGGTCTGGGCAAGCTGTGTCCGGAGAGGAGGTAGATCCGCCTGAAGTTGCGCCAGCGAATCCCGCAGCAGGAGCTGGCTCTGGCGGGACTGGTCCCCCAGGCCGACCTGATTCTGATTGATGCGGACCATGGCTGTCTGCTGGGCGATCAGAACTTCCTTGGCACGGATCTGCTCACGGAGACCCGCCTCGGTGATGGCCGTGTTGACGATGTTGGAGATCATCGTCAGCGTCGTGGCCTCCAGCTGGAAGCGCTGGATATCCGCCTGGGCTTTGGCGTTGCGAATGGCAAGGCGGGAGCCACCCCAGAGATCGGGCACATAGCCGATGTTCAGCTGGGCCGTGTGCAGGTTATAGAGCCATTCATTATTGTTCGGCACGGGCGAGAGTGCCTTGGAGGTCTTGTTGCGTGTCGGAATGAACTGGGCAGAAATGCTCGGATAGAGTGACGCACCCTCAACACGGCGCTGCTCCCATGCCGCCCGCAGGCCAGCCTGCATGGCTTTCAATGTCTGGTTGTTGGTCAGGGCCAGCTCCACCATCTGGTTCAGACGGGGATTCTGGAAGGCCTCCCACCATCTGCCGGGAACATCTGCCCCGGAGATGAACTGCTGGCGGTGGAGGAGGCTGTCGCTGCTTCTGTCCCGTCCAGCTTCAGACTGGGTGATGTTCTTCTGGCTGTATCCTGTCCTCTCTGGCAGGGGGGGAATGTCCTTGGAGGAAGGGCCGACAATGCAGCCCCCCAACCCGGCAGCCATGCCGCCAAGAAGAACACTGGCCAGCAATCGGGAGGAACGGCCCCTCATGCAGGGGGTGGAATGCTGTTTCATGTCAGGCCTCCTGCTCTTTCTGGCTAGTCCTGCGGCTGACCCATTCTTCCAGACGGCAGAAGCAGACTGGCAGGATGAAGAGGGTCAGCAGGGTGGCAATGCCCAGCCCACCGACAACGACCGTTGCCAGGCCACGCTGCACATCGGTTCCCACACCTGTGGCCAGAGCGGCGGGCAGCATCCCGACACTGGCCACGGTTGCTGTCATCAGCACGGGGCGGAAGCGTTCGGTTGCTCCCAGCCGGGTGGCCTCCCGTATGTTGCCACCAGCACCAAGATGACGGTTGATGTTGGATACCATGATGATCCCGTTCTGGATGGCCACACCAAACAGGGCGATGAAGCCGACCGCCGTGGCAATGTTCAGTGTTTCGGCCCGTAGATGCAGGGCGATCAGCCCGCCCAGGGCGGCAAGTGGCACAATGCCGATGATGAGCAGCGCATGGCGGAACTTCTGGAACTCCGCATAGAGCAGCCCCAGCATGACGGCGAACATGACGCCCAGGGCTGCCACGAGGCGGACCTGGGCGTGCTGGGCCTCCTGGAAGGTTCCGGCCCATTCCAGACGGAACTTCTGGTGGTCGTAATGGACGTTCTGGTCGATGAGCTTCTGGGCATCGTCAAGGTAGAGGGACATGGGCCGGTTGCCATTATCCACCTGAAGGGTGATCTGCCGTTCGCCCATCTCATGGGCGATGCTGCTTTCACCCATCTGGAGACGGATATGGGCAATTTCAGCCAGAGGGATGGCACTGCCATCACCCGTAATCATGGGAATCTGGCCCAGCAGCTGGAGGTTGGAACGCTGCGTGTTGTCGATGCGCAGGGTCGCATTGTAGAAGCGGTCGCCCTCAATCACGCTGGTCAGCGGGGCATCGCCGATGGCGCTGTTGATGACATCCGTTACATCATTGATGCTGATGCCATAACGGGCGGCTTTCAGCCGGTCTGGTGTGATTGCAATCTGTGGAATCTTGGGTTCCTGGAAGATGTCGGCCTGCACGGTGCCGGGTACCTGCCAGAGCTGCTGGACGACCTGCTTGCCAAGGGTACGCAGGCCCGAGAGGTCGTCCCCATAGATGCGCATGACCAGCGGGCTGTGCGCTCCGCCAAGCTGATCGCTGAGATTGTCCTCGATCGGCTGGCTGATGGAGAAGGAAATGCCAGCGATCTTGTTCAGGCGGGCCCGGAGTTTCGTGATGAACTCGGCTTTGGTCTCGCCGTGGGCCCACTGGTTGTAGGGCGTCAGGCCAACGGGCATTTCGATGTGGGAGGGCGTCCATGGGTCCGTACCATCATCCGAGCGACCAAGCTGCGTTATGGCATAGGATGTCTCCGGGAACTCCCGTACCGCACGACGGATTTCCGAAGCCTTTTCCTGCCCTTTTTCCAGTGAGATGCCCGTTGGCATCTGTACCTGGAGCCACAGCGCCCCTTCATCAAGGTCAGGCAGGAACTCCCGGCCCGTCGTGACCCCAAGGGCAATGACGGTCACCAGTGCCAGTCCGGCACTGACGAAGGGGATGACAGGGTGGTCAATCAGATGGCGGAGCAGGGCGTCATAATATTTGTGCAGCCAGTCCAGTGGCCTGTTGTGCCAGATGGGCCGTGGCTTGCGCAGGGCCAGGAAGGACATGGTGGGTGTCAGGGCCAGGGCGCAGAGCAGCGCTCCCAGCAGGGCGAAGCTGACTGTCCAGGCCATGGGGCGGAAGATTTTGGCCTCGCTGCCTTCAAAGGCGAAGAGGGGACTGTAGGCCACCACGATGATGATGGTGGAGGCGAAGATGGCCCGGCCCGCACGGCGGGTGATGGCAAGAATGTCCGGCTGGTTCAGCGGGAGGTTGGGGTGCTCCTCCCTGTGGCGGAGGATGACCTCGGTGATGACGATGGCTCCATCGACGATCACGCCAAAATCCACGGCTCCGAGGGAGAAAAGGTTGGCCGCCATGCCGCAGGCCCGCATGAGGATGAAGGCGAATGACAGCGCAAAGGGAATGGTCACTGCCGTGATGGCGGCACTGCGGGGCGAGCCCAGGAAGAAGGTCAGGATGACCAGCACGAGGCCGATCCCCTCAAGAATCGTTTCGCTGACCTTGTCCGTTGTGGATTTTACGAGGTTGTCACGGTCCAGATACGGAACAATGCGGATATGTTTGGGTTTGAGCTGTGTCTGGAGCTTGGCGACGGCAGCGTGCAGGTCATCCAGCACCTGCGAGGGATTGGCGCCCCGCAGCATGGTCACGACCCCTTCGATCGTATCCGGATTGCCGTTTTTCCCAAGCATCCCTTCCCGGACCTGATGGCCGAATTCGATCCGCCCCAGCTCGGAGAGGAAAATGGGAACACCATCATGATGGCCGATGACGGTGTTGCGCATGTCCTCCAGAGAGTGGATCTGCCCCACGCCACGGATAATGTAGGACTGCTCACCACGGGTGACGCGGCCACCACCAGCATTGGCATTGCTGTTGCGGATGGCGTTCATCACATCGCTGATGCTGATGCCAAAGCGGATGAGGGCGTTGGGGTCGAGGATCAGCTGATATTCCCGGGTGAAACCGCCGAAATTGTCGATGTTCACCACGCCGGGCACCCGCTGGAGGGCGGGAATGATCTCCCACCGCTGCACGTCGGAGATGGTCATGAGGTCCTGATCGTCGGACTCGACCGTATAGCGGTAGATTTCTCCGCTGGCCCCGCTGATGGGGCCAAGGGAGGGCTGGGCACCGCCTGTCAGCTGGAGGCCGTCAAGCTGGCTCTGCACCAGCTGGCGGGCACGGTAGATGTCCTCTCCATCCTTGAAGATGAGCGTGATGAGCGAGAGGCCGAATGTCGTGCTGGAGCGGCTCTCCACAACACCGGGGACGGCTGCCAGTTCACGCTCGACAGGCGTGGTGACCTGATGTTCCATCTCCTCGGCAGCAAGACCGTTGACCTGCGTGGTGACCAGAACACTGGCCGGGCCGAGGTCCGGGTAGGCTTCCACGGGCAGCTGTTTCCACGCCAGCATTCCGGTGACGAACAGAGCTGCGGTAAGAAAAGCGACGGCCTTGCGGTGACCAAAGCACCATGTGATGAATTTCTCGATGAACATGACTGCTCAGCGGTCCTCAGTAATCATTGAGCAGGATGGCCCCATGCGTGATGATACGCTCACCAGCTTTCAGGCCGGAGAGAATGCGTACGGACTCTCCTTCCTCGTAGCTGATGGTGATGAAGCGGCGGCGGTAGGTGTTGGGGGCTGTCTCCACAAAGACGGAAACCTGGTCATTGTCCATCAGCAGGGCTGTTTTGGGCAGGAGGGGCTGGGCCTGCTGGGTGATGTTCAGCGTGGCGGTGGTGAACTGTCCGGGGCGCAGCGCCCCCTGGGTGTTGTTGCAGCGCAGATAGAGATTCAGGCGGCGGGTATCAGTATGGACGGTGCCGTCCAGCGAGGTGACGGGTCCATGGCATGTCTGGCCGGGGAAGGAGGCTTCCAGCGTCATGCTTGCACCGAGCATGGGCAGGAGGGATTCCGGCAGGCTGGCCTGGATCCAGACAGTGTCCAGATTGGCGACGTTCATCAGGGTTGCTGTCATGTCTGTCACATTCTGGCCGATGCCGGTGGATATGGCGGTGACGATGCCGGAGACAGGCGCTACCAGTGGTTGGTAGCCGGCATTGCCGTCTGTGCCGAGAGCCTGAAGGCGCAGATGGGCACGGGTGGCTTCGGCCTGGGCCTGTTCCAGATCATTTCTGGCAGACTGCATGTCTTTTACGGCATTGCCTCCCGCATTCAGCACGCCAACAGCACGGCGATAGGCCAGCCGGGTAAGGGTGAGGGTTGCCTGTGCTTTGCGGTCATCTGACCATGCCTGTGCCAGGTCACCGGAATACAGGATGGCAAGAACATCGCCTTTCTGTACATGCTGGCCTGTCTGCACATACAGGTTGGCCACCCGCCCGACGACCGGGGAATGGATGTCCACGCTCTGGCCGGGGGAGGCGATGATCTGTGCTGGAAGCTCTACCTGATGGGGGGAGAGGGTTTCCGCGACGGGCTCGACAGTCAGCTGGCCATCCAGCGGCCCTCCGGGCCTGATGCGCAGCAGGTCGCCGTTGTGAGTAACAGCGGGCGGTGGGGCAGTCTCTATGACCCGGTGGGGGACGAGAGACCACACACCCCAGAGAAGCAGAAGAACGATCAGGACGATGCCAGTAATAATCATGTTACGTGAGACACGCATTATTGGGATGTTCTCCGTTCTTCTGACTGCCAGGGCAAAATTCGTTCCCTTCTGACACATGCGCAGTGATTTGTCACGGTATTGTATCTGTACCGTAATATTCGAACTTTATGGATGAAGGCTGTCGTGATGAGTAATTGCTGTCCAGTATTGCGACTATATGAAAAAGGGGCCGCAATTACTCTGCGGCCCCTTTCCCGAATGATCTGATGTTGTTGTGGAAAGATCAGAAGCGGTATTCGATACCGGCACCAACAACAGTCGGATGCACGTCATCATGAACACGGACCCGACCACCAGTAATGGGGTTGCCGCGCTGGCTCAGATGAACGCTCTGATTGAACAGAAGGATCTGTTTGATATCGAAGTTGAAGAACCAGTTGCCGACCAGCTGGTAATCAAACCCGAGGTTGAAGCTCGGCCCGACGTTGGTTTTCATGTGCATGGCATCAAACACGGCCCCGTTGAAGGCCCCACCCAGATTGGTGGCCTGATGCATGTTGTGGAAGATGGCCACCGTGATGCCAAGACCGGCATAGGGGTTGAAGCGCTTGTGCGGGCGGAAGTGGTAGGCGGCTGTCAGTGTCGGGGGGAGAATCCAGAAGCTGCCAGCATCCAGCTTGCCCAGGTTGCCGACATGGGCAGCGGCTTCATGACGGGTGGAAGAAGCAATGAGGTCCAGGGAGAGGTGGTCCGTCAGGAAATATTCAAGCGTCAGTTCCGGCATGACCTGGTTGGTCACGCTTACATTGTGGCGGAAGATGCTGCCACCAGCCAGAGCTGCCGCAGGTGAGCTGGCATTCAGCTTGACGCGGGAGCCGGTGTTGTTGGTGATTACGCCGAGAGCGGAGAGGCGGACAACGAAGTCCCCTTTGCCAAGGCCGATCTTGGTATTGGCACAGGTCTGGAAAATGCCGCAGCGATGGTCATCCGGAGCATGAAGATGCACGGAAGCATCCGGAGCAGCCTGCATGGTGCTGGATGCGGATACGGAGGTGTGGGCTCCTGGCGCTGCTGTCTGGGCAACGGCGAAGGAGACAGACCCAAGAGCAAACAGCGCAGCTGTGGCCATCCGGGTGAAGGTGCGGCTCATTTTTCCTAGAATCCTCGATGAGTTACAACGGCGTGGCGAAAATGGACAAAATGTAATTGTTCCTTTCCCGCCTATAAGAATGATCCGCCTCGAAAACAAGAAAAAATTTATAACTGTAATAGGGCATTAACTGAAAATATTCTAGAAATTGATCTATATCAAAAAACGGGGCTTTGCTTATCACTGTCATAAGGAAGGTTTCTTTTCCAAGGGGGGGGTAACCCGCTAACTCTGACACCGGCTATAGTGAGACAGGAAAGATAATGGTGGAAACAGGTCGCAGCCTCATGGAGGCCGTTCGGGAACGGTGTGGTCGCTGCCCTGGCCGTTCGGTCAGTATCTGCAACGTCATTGAGGACCAGGACCTTCCTGCCCTTGTGGCGGAATCTTCCCGGGTGGTTGTTCAGGCGGGGCGCTGTTTCATACAGGAAGGCGCACCGGCGCACGATTTTTATGTGCTGACAGGCGGCCGGGCCAAGCTGTTCAGTCTCATGCCTGATGGGCGTCGGCAGATTGTCGGTTTTGCAGAAGTGGGAGATTTTCTGGGGCTGGCCTCCTCAGAGAGTTATGCCTTCACCGCAGAAGCTCTGGGAGAGGTGACACTCTGCCGGTTCCCCCATTCTGCCATCGACCGTCTCGTGGAGCGCTTCCCCCGTCTGCATGGTCGCCTCCAGCAGGAGGCTTCCAGCGAGCTGGTCAAGATGCAGGCGCGGCTCATGCTTCTGGGGCGCAAGACGGCCCGTGAGCGTCTGGCCAGTTTCCTTGTCGAACAGGCCAGCCCCTGCTGTGCCCATGCGCTGAAGGATGAGCACGGCCCGCTGACACTGCCCCTGCCCATGTCCCGGACAGACATTGCCGATTATCTGGGGTTGACGATCGAAACGGTGAGCCGGACGTTCAGCCTGTTCAGGAAAGAGGGGCTGATCAGCATCAGGGGGGCCAGTTCCGTCACGCTTCTGTCACCGGGGCTGCTGAGCGACATGGCTGGTGGCATAAAGCGGAGCTGAGCCTTCAGGAGTGTGGCATGGCCTTTTTTTAACTTTGGGGATGTAACCTCGTGGTGTAGTGAATGGACGCATCCGGTACTCATTCTAGGAGCTGCTTCATGAAGATCCGTACTCTGTTTACAGTTTCACTGCTTGCCTCGTCCTTTGCCCTGCTGCCGCAGGCTCATGCTTATGATCCGAATGATCCGCTGGCCATCCAGAGCAGCATGGACAGCGTGACGAAGTCCATCCAGAACGAAAACGCCAAGCTGCAGGCCCTGCAGGAGAAGTATGCTGGCGCTCCGGAGCGTGCCCGTGCCCGCATCCAGAAGCGCATGGATGCCCTCCAGTCCGACGTGAAGCAGCGTCAGGAGCGTCTGCAGAACCTTCAGGACAAGTACAAGAACCTTGCCGCTGACAAGAAGGCCGAGATCCAGAAGAACATTGATGATCGCAAGCAGCAGATCAAGGATGTGCGCGACAGGTACAGGAATGCGCCGGCTGAGGAGAAGCAGCGCCTCAAGGACCAGCTTGATGCCCAGAAGTCTCAGCTTGACGCCCAGAAGAAGAGCCTGAAGGAGATGCACGACAGCACGGTGCAGTCCGGCAAGGACTTCGTCCATTCCCTGAAGGGCGGTTTCTGATCTTCTACAGGATCGGTCCTGACAGGACAGGGTGATGAGAGAGGCCGCTCCCATTGGGGCGGCCTCTTGCTCTTTGGGGGGAGTGCCTCCATATAGGGCATGATTGAGATAGACGTTCTCGGGGCAGGGTGGAATTCCCTACCGGCGGTGTTGGTGGCTTTGGCTGCCTCAGCCCGCGAGCGCCCTGCATCCGTGCAGGGGACAAGCAGACCCGGTGTGAATCCGGGGCCGACGGTCAGAGTCCGGATGAGAGAGAACGTTCTTCCTGTCCATCGCGGGAGGGGGGGATGCCGCCTTTCCGTGAGGGGGGAAGGCGTGACGTCGCCGCGAACGTCCCTGAGACGATTGGGGACTGATGATGACAGATGTGTCGAGTGGGACACGAAGAACGGACAGCCCGCCCCCGCCGCTGGAGAGCGTGCGGGCCGGTTTCCGGGAGGCCGTGAAGGCGGCCGTGCAGAAGATGGGGGCGACCGCTCCCAATCCGGCGGTGGGCTGCGCCCTGCTGGATGGTGAAGGGCACCTGCTCGCCGTGGGAGCACATCCCGCTGCGGGCCAGCCTCATGCCGAGGTCATGGCGCTGGAGCAGGCCCGGGAGAAAGGCGTGCTGGAGCAGGTCCGCACTGCCCTGGTGACGCTGGAACCCTGCAACCATCATGGCCGGACTCCTCCCTGTAGCGACCGGCTGAAGAACAGTCCCGTGCAGACCGTGTGGATCGGTGCCCGGGACCCCAACCCGCAGGCCAGAGGGGGAGCGGACCATCTGGCCGGGGGCCTCTCTCCGAAACAGGTGCATTTTCTGGCCGATGAACCCGGCCTGCGCTCTCTGGCGCAGGACTGTGCCGCACTGCTCGCACCGTTTGCCTGCCGTGTGACGCAGGGCCGCCCGTGGCTGAGTGTGAAGCAGGCTCTGGACGGGCACGGCAGCATGATTCCTCCGGAAGGGCAGAAGACCTTCACCTCGTCCGCATCCCTGCGGCTGGCCCATCAGCTCCGGCGGGCCTGTGACGCCGTGGTGACGGGGATCGGGACCGTTCTGGCTGATGACCCGTCCTTTACCGTGCGGCATGTGTCCGATCACGCCGGGCGGGCACCCCGGCCCCTGATCGTGCTGGACCGGCAGGGCCGTCTTCCAGCCGCCTGGCGTCAGGCCCGGGAGGCGGACGGGTTCCATGTGGAACAGTGCCGTGACCTGTCATCCCTGCCTGCCCTTCTGGGGCAGATGGACATCAACTGGGCCCTGATCGAGGCCGGACCTGCCCTGCTGGCCAGCGTGCGGGAGGCGGGCTTGTGGGATGACTGGCTGACCATCCGTCATGAGGGGGCCGACAGGGACGACCAGCTTTCCATTACCCTGCGTGAAGAGAGTGCGGACAAGCGGAGCCCGATCCAGCTTCTGCGCCAATATGGGGACTAAGACCATGTTTTCAGGAATCATCGAACGTGTTGGCGACGTGCAGTCCGTGTCCCTGCGGGACAGGGCCATGGATGTACGGATCGCCACCCATTTTACCGATCTGACGGAAGGTGAAAGCATCGCCACCAATGGCGTGTGCCTGACCGTGACCCGTTTCACGCCCGAGGGTGTGGCGGATTTCCATCTGAGTGGTGAGACGCTGGCCCGGACGGCTCTGGGTGACCTCGTGGAGGGGGCCCGGGTGAATCTGGAACGGGCCGTCAGCCTCAATACACGGCTTTCCGGCCATATCGTGCAGGGGCATGTCGATGCGGTAGGCAGGCTGACCCATGTTGCCGAAGCTGGGGAATCACATCATCTGCGGATTTTCATGCCTGCTTCCCTGCGCCGCTATGTCATCGAGAAAGGGTCCATCACCATCAATGGCATCAGCCTGACGGTGAATGAGGTGCATGATGATGTGCGCCATGACGGGCAGGAAGGCTTTGAGATCAGCCTGATGATCATTCCCCATACATGGACCCATACGGACCTTTCCACGCTGGCCATCGGGGCGAAGGTGAATCTGGAAGTGGACATGATGGCCAAATATGTGGAGACGCTCCTGCGCCACACGCCGGAAGAGGAACTGCGTTACAGGGGAGATGCCCGGTGAGCAGCCTGTCTTCAAACCTGAAGGCCGCCATCGCCGCCGTGCGGGCTGGCCGCATGGTCGTGATGGTGGATGATGAGGATCGGGAGAATGAAGGTGATCTCATTCTGCCAGCCCAGTTTGCCACGCAGGAGACCATCAATTTCATGGCCCGTCAGGCCTGCGGGCTGATCTGCCTGTCCCTTGAGGCTGACCAGATAGACCGGCTTGGCCTGTCTCCCATGGTGGCGAAGAATCAGGACCCGCGGGGCACGGCCTTCACCGTGTCCATCGAGGCCGCCCACGGCGTGACGACGGGCATTTCCGCTGCCGAGCGTGCCCATACGATTCAGGTGGCATCTGCGCCGGATGCGACACCGGCGGACATCATCTCCCCCGGTCACATGTTCCCCCTGCGGGCTAACCCTGATGGCGTGATGGCCCGGGAGGGGCATACGGAAGGAGCTGTTGACCTCATGCGGCTGGCAGGTCTGCGTCCGGCTGGTGTGATCTGTGAGATCATGGCCGAGGATGGCACGATGATGCGTCTGCCGGAGCTGCGTCACTATGCCCGTCGGCACGGTCTGCCGCTCATCAGCATTGCCGAAATGCGCCGCTGGATTGCTGAACATGGGCGGGGTGATGTCGGAGCTCTGGACATGGCAGAAGCGCCATTGTCGGAGGAAGCCCAGCTTGCCGTGGCCGACCTGCCGACCGTGTGTGGTGGAGAGGATCTGCGTGTCCATGCCTTCCGTGGAGCTGATGGTGTGGAACATCTGGCCCTTGTGAAAGGGAAGCCTGACCAGACCGTGCCGCTGGTCCGCCTTCATTCGGAATGTGTGACGGGGGATGCGCTGGGGTCGCTGCGCTGCGACTGTGGCCCACAGCTGCGGGAAGCCCTGAAGCGGATTGCGGCGGCGGAATCAGGCGTGCTGCTCTATCTGCGGGGGCATGAGGGCCGGGGGATCGGTCTGGCCAACAAGATACGGGCCTATGAGCTTCAGGATCAGGGCATGGACACGGTTGATGCCAATGAGGCGCTTGGTCTGCCCGCTGATGCCCGCCGCTGGGATATGGCGGCCCATATGTTGGCCAGTCTCGGCGTGACCCGCCTGCGCCTGCTGACGAACAACCCGGAAAAAGAGCGTGGCCTGACGGAGGCCGGACTGGTGGTGGAAGCCGTGGAACGGCTTGTCGTGCCATCCAATCCGTTCAACCGCCATTATCTGGAAACGAAACGCACCCGTATGGGGCATATGCTGCAGGAGAGCTGAACCATGAGCAAACATATCGCTACGGCCCCGGAAGGCCTGAAACTCAATCCAGCGCCAAGACTGGCCCTGCTGGTCAGCCGCTTCAACCCTGATGTGACGGGCGGTCTGCGTGATGGTGCGCTGGAGTGGCTGAAGGAACGTGGCATTGATGAGACGGTGGATGTCTATGAGGCCCCCGGTGCGTTCGAGCTGCCCATCATGGCCCAGCACCTTGCCCGTAAGGGTATCTATGAGGGGGTGATCTGCCTCGGCTGTGTCATCAAGGGGGATACGGCTCATTTCGAGTTCATTTCCATGGGGGCCACTGTTGGCATCATGCAGGCTCAGCTGGCGAATGATGTGCCGATTTCTTTCGGTATTCTGACAACCTATACGGACGAACAGGCCATCGTGCGCTCCCGGGGGGATGAGCACAACAAGGGCCGTGAGGCCGCTGCGGCCTGCTTTGAGACGGTGGCCTTCCTGCGGAAGTGATCTGGCCCTCCTGTATGGCAAGAAACATTCCTGCCCTGTGGAGACAGGTCAGGAATGTTGCCGCCAGGTCATTGGTTGACGCGCTTCATGGGCCCGGAGGTGGCCTGATATTTGATGGAGAACGGCGAGGTATTTAACAATCGTGCAATAGAAGTCCCCATATAATGCTTCTGGCAGGATTGTTGCGTTTCTGTGCCCGACATCATAGACAGAGTGACTGATACCTGTATGGAATTTTATTGTCCTGAAATGTTCGGAAAGAGGTTTGCGTGGATTTTGAGACCATAAAGGTGGCCGTCCTCATCCCCTGTTACAATGAAGAAATGACAGTGGGGCATGTTGTGGAGAAATTCACGAGGCACATGCCGGGGGCGGAGATTTATGTCTATGACAACAATTCCACCGACCGGACAGTGGACGTTGCCCGGGCCGCAGGGGCAATTGTCCGGACAGAGCGGATGCAGGGGAAAGGGTACGTCGTCCGGCGGATGTTCTCCGACATTGATGCAGATTTCTACATCCTGATTGATGGTGATGAGACCTACGAGGCCGAGGCGGCCCCCAGGCTGCTGGAGCATGCGTATGAGCATGGTCTGGACATGGTCAATGGGGCTCGTGTCACGGACCGTCCGGCGGCGTATCGCATGGGTCATGTATTGGGCAACCGGATGCTGACGGGGCTGGTGACCATGATTTTCGGGCGTCGCCTTACGGACATGCTGTCCGGCTATCGGGTTTTCTCAAAGCGGTTCGTCAAGTCATTCCCGGCCTTGTCCCAGGGGTTCGAGACGGAAACCGAGTTTACCATTCATGCGCTGGAGCTGGGGTTGCCTGTCGGTGAGCTGAAGACGGCTTATGTCGAGCGGCCACCGGGCAGCGTGTCCAAACTGAGCACTTACAAGGACGGTATCAGGATACTCTGCACGATCGTCCAGATCGTGAAGCTGGAAAAGCCGTTTCTGCTGTTTTCCTCCATTGCGGCTGTCCTGTTTGTCCTGGGGCTTGGGTTGGGGATTCCTGTCGTTTCCTTCTATCTCCGGCAGGGTGTCGTCCCCCGCCTGCCAACAGCCCTGCTGGCCACGGCTCTGGTGCTGCTCTCTTTCCTGAGTTTTGTCTGTGGGTTGATCCTCGACACGATTGCCATTGCCCGGAAAGAGCAGAAGAGGCTGACCTATCTTTCCTATCCTGCCGTCTTTCCAGACAGGCGCTGAGCTGCCGGGAGCGCTGTGATGTTCTGCAAGAAAAACGTGACCACGGTCATATGGTGTGCCGCCATCGTGTGGAGTATCATGGGTATTCTGTCATGGTCCCATCTGCCGATAGAATACCGGCCCGGTGGGCTGCGGCTGACTTTCAACAGCATGATCGATCACATGCTGCATGGCCATTTTGATGTGGACCCGAAGACCGTGGAAGAGGAGGGTTTCCTCCGGAATGGGAAAGTGTATGCCTACTGGGGCATTTTCCCCTCCCTGCTGAGGTTGCCAGTCCTGCTGTTCCCCAATGGGTTGCATTGGGACATCACCCGTCTTTCATCCATCATGGCCCTGCTGATGATCCTGTTTTTCAATTACAGGACATGGCGTTTCGTGTCGGAGCGTTACCTTGGAGGTACGTCCTGGGTTTCGCTCTGTCTGGCCATTGCCCTTGCTTTTTCGGGTGAACAGGTCTGTTTTTTTGAACACAGCCTGTATCAGGAGGTCTGCTTCTGGGCTCTGGCCTTCGCTTCATGGTTTGTGTACTGCGCCATCCGTGTCCTCTGCGAGAAGGAGTACTGGCGATATGGTGGGGTCTGCATGGCCGTTGCGGCGGGCTGTGCGCTGTTGACCCGTGTTTCGATGGGGATCGGGCTGTATGTGGCGCTGCTCTGTTTTCTCATCATCCATTTTTACAGATGGTGCCGCAGCTTCAGGACGAAGGATGAGGGCGTCACGCTGCTGTCTCTCGTTGTGCCGACAGTCATCTCCGTTCTGGCCATCATCGTGACGGCATATGTGAATTACAGACGATGGGGCAATCCACTTACCTTCGCCAATTACGACCTGTACCTCTACAATGTGGAGTTTCCCAGCCGCATCGTGCGGACCAAAACTTATGGGCTGTTCAATCTTCAGAGATTCTATCTGGGGATTGTCTATTTCTTTGTACCGGTGTGGATTTTCCAGAAGGCTGACGGGCATTACGTTCTTCAGGATAGTTTCACGCGGCTGATTGATGCGAATGAGCTGCCACCCAGCAGCTTCTTTCTGACAGATGGTTTCATGCTGCTCTGTGGTGCGCTGCTGATTGTCGGGCTGCTCCGCAAGGGCCGTGTGTTCCCCATCAATCGGGCAGCGCTTGCTTCTGTCGCCGTATCCTTGGCAATACCGGCTTTCCTGATGATGATTGCCATCAGCATGAATTACCGGTACCGGGCGGAATTCTACCCGGATATCGTTTTCCTCGGGACGCTTGGCTGTGTCTATCTGTACAATAACCTGAAGGATGTACGGGCTCTGAAAAAGATTCTGGTTGCCCTGCTGGTTGTCAGTGTTGTCTCATCCAATCTCAATATTTTCCTGTATGGGGAAAGTGAGCTCGGCCCTGCCTATCTCTACATCAAGGACGGTATCTTTTCTTATTACTACCATCGGGTTTTCTGAAAAAGCAGGAAGTTCTCCTGCCTGAAGATCAAAAAAAGGCGGCTTCTCCGGGAGAGGGAGAAGCCGCCTTTTGCAATCATGGCGCCTGCGGGAGGATCAACGGATCCTCCTGTAGATTATGAACCCGCTGAAGGCATAGCGTGGGGGATGTTCGTAGATCATCTCATAATGCTGTTTGAGCTCTCTTGTGAGAACAGCATAGGTATCCCGGTTGATGGACATGTCATGCTCGGTATCGTCGGCAGAGAGGAGAATGTAGAGGGGTTTCTGGGCCAGTATGGCTTCGGTCTCCTGCACAGGGTCGATGCCCAGAGCGTCCCGTTCCGTATCGGCGCTGAGATGGGCCGAAAAGGGGAAGCGTGTCAGATGGCAATAAGGGACACTGTCCAGCAGAATATCAGGCGTGTCGTAATTGAAGACACAGCCGACAGGGGATGAAAGACGGGAGACGGCCTGCCGCAGGGTGGAAAGATCGCTGGCACGGTTGATCTTCTTTTCTGTGTCGTAGGTGCGGATGCCCCCCCATACCAGCAGCAGCACGAGCCAGAGACGGCTGAAAGGGGAGGCCCAGAGTGGTGCTGCGGTTATGAAAAAGGCCGGATAAAGGGGCAGGGAATAGTGTTTGGTAAAGGTGTTGAAGAGGGCAAAACCGGCAAAGGCTGTCCACGCCCACCCGCCAAGGAAAAGGGAGAGAGGCTGGCAGTGGGCGGTCTGTTTTCTGAAGAGAAAGCGCAGGACTGTCGTGCCGAGCAGGATGCCCAGCATGACAAGGCACCAGTATACATTATGCAACCACTGGTGCAGAGAGGCAGCCGGGATGGGTTTTTTCAGGAAGATGGAGACGGTGTTGGCAAACCACCATTCCTGGAAGTGGCCGTCCAGCGCATAGAACAGCATGACAGCCAGTGTTGGCACGAGGGCAAGCCCACACCAGATGATGGCATGGCCCATGACCTGCTTCAGGGTACCGCCCTGCCGGTAGGTCAGTCCCATCAGGAACAGCCCGACATAGATGCCTTCAAAAACGACAGATGTTTTCAGCTGGAGAGCGATGCCAAACAGCAGCATGACTCCCGCTCCCGTCTGGAACAGGGTGAGGCGGGCCTGCCCGGCCATGAACCGTGCGACCAGCAGGATGGCCCAGACGACCAGCAGATTATAGAAGATGGGCGTCTGGCCGCCGCAGCCCTGTGAGTTGGCAATCCAGACCAGATAGAGACAGCCAGCACAGAGGGCCCCTCCGACCGGGGCGATGAGGCGGGCGACCTTCATGCACAGGATGGACGTCGCCCAGGCACTCAGCAGGGCAATGGCCTGATAGGCCCAGATGCGGTAAGGACCGAAAAGGTGGAAAAGTTCATAGAGCAGAAAGATGCCGATGGGTTTTCTGTCCCATATGTCGACATAGGGCAGTTCGCCATGCAGCATTCTGCCACCGACAAGCATATAGAATTCTTCATCAGCGAAGATGAAGGGATTCCCGAACACCATGAAACGGGTCAGGATTGCCATGACAAACAGTAGAGAGTACGCTACGTACTTGCTGTCCAGTGACCGGGCAAGGCGGTCCCGGAGTGAATTATATGACATGCAGGTGGCCAGTTAAGTATAAGGACGATTTTCTTTAGAAGAAAACGAGAGCGCATTCTATACGCAGGACGCATGGGGTCAAATATATTTGGCTGTTTCAGGCAGTAAATCGTTATATTTTTTTGTGCTACAGGGCCCTTTGTAAAGGAAGTGTTAGGAATAAGACGATGTTTTTTTCAGGGGTTGGATCCGTTCATGTCTAAAAAAGAGGACAGTTTTGTATGGCCCTGGTGTCTGGCCTGGGCAGTTCTGTTTCTTCTGACATGTCTCCGGACTGTACTTGTCATGTTCCATCATGTCCCGCTGGACGTCAATGAGGGGTGGAATGCCCAGCTGGCCAGCTGGACAGCCGGTGGAGATCACCAGCTTTATTCATCGGACCGGGGTTTTGTTTTCAACAATTACCCGCCTCTCTCTTTTGTATTGATGGGCGGGCTGGTCCGGCTCGGGTTCGATGCCATCATTACAGGCCGCATCCTGTCCTGCCTGTCCGTTCTTGCATCGGCCGTGTTGATCGTCCGCATCATCCAGGTCGTGACAGGCAGACTTCCGGTGGCCCTGGCCACGGCATCCCTGTTCCTTGTCACGGCGAATACAGCCTTTCAGGGTTATTTCGGGATGAATGACCCACAATGGCTGGCCCAGGCCCTGATGTTGGGGGGGCTGTACGTGGCGGTCAGCCGGAATGTGGCTGACCTGACATGGCGGCGCCTGTTTCTCTGTGCTGTCCTGATCGTGCTGGGGGGCTTTACCAAGCATAATCTCGTGGCCTTGCCGCTGGCCCTGTCTGTCTGGCTGCTCTGCATCGACCTGAAAAAAGCCGTCCTCTGGGGCATGATGGCGGCCGGGCTGCTGCTGGTCGGGTTTGCCAGCTGCTACGAGGTTTACGGGGTCAGTTTTTTCCGGGATGTTTTTCTCCATCAGCGGGTCATCCGGTTGGGGCGGGTCATTCATGGCCTGCGGCAGCTGCCACTCATGGGGGGGATGCTTCTGGTCGGGCTTGGGCTCTTCTTCCGGCAATGGCGCTCCCTGAAATGGCAGGACCCGGCCTGTCTGGTGGGGTTGTTTCTGGCGTTCGGCTGTCTGTTCGGCTGTCTTGAATCGCTGGGCGAAGGTGTTGATTACAATTGCATGTTTGATGCCTTTGTGGCGGCGACCCTGTTGTGCGGGATCGGGCTGGCCCGTCTTCCAGAGGGGCCGGAGCAGAAGCGGCGCTTTGTCCGGGCCTGCTGCGTGATGAGCCTGCCCCTGCTGTTCCTGCTGCCGCTGTGGGGGGTGACTTCTTACAGGCAGGTCCAGACGGTCAGTCTGAAAGACCGTGAGTGGCAGACCTACATACAGGCGCTGAAGATGCACAGCACATCCCTGCTCTGTACGGATATGGCCCTGTGCTACTGGGCGAATAGCCGTGATGCCATTGATGGGTTCAATCTTTCACAGGCGCTGAAGAAAAATCAGGATATTGTGGCCCTGCGTAGCGTGATCGCCCAGCACCGGTTTTCCCTTGTGCAGCTTTACGGTACCTCGGCCCATTACAGCAGCGGCAATCTCACTGTGGATAGCTGGCTGGCGAAGGCTGGCTATCGGCCAGTCATGGATAATGGTGAGCTGATTCTTCTCGGATACGTCCACTGAGGCAGGGAAGCTGCCAGAGTTGTGGCGGCGGCTCTATCCGGTAGCCGCATGAACATGGTATCATAATAGCTAACATGATTTTTATGACCAGAGGCTGGATGACAGCCTGCGCTGGAAAGGTGTGCGATGATTGTTCCTGTTGTTCTCTCCGGTGGGTCCGGAACACGACTTTGGCCGGTCTCCCGTAAAAGCTATCCCAAGCAGTTCTGTGCTCTGCTGAGCAAGGACACGCCGTTTCAGGAAACTGTGCAGCGGACACGGGCGCTTGGGCTGGAGGCCGCCCCCATTGTGGTGGGGAATCGTGAGCATCGCTTCATCATGGCTGAGCAGCTGCGGCAGACAGGCATCGAGGCAGCGAGTATCATTCTTGAACCGGTTGCCCGCAATTCTGCTGCTGCCATGGCTGCTGCCGCTTTCTGGCAGGCCCGGCAGGACGAGGAGGCCATTCTCTGGTTCATGCCAGCCGATGCTGCCATAGAGGGGCAGGAAGCGCTGAAGCAGGCGCTGGAGCAGGCCTGTGAGGCCGCCCGGCAGGATTATATCGTGACCTTTGGCATCCGGCCGAACCGGGCAGAAACGGGCTATGGATACATCCAGCAGGGCCCCCTCCTGGATGGGCAGGAGAATGCCTATCACATTGCCCGTTTTCTGGAGAAGCCGGATGCCGAAAGGGCCAAGGTCCTTGCCAGTGATGGGCAGCATCTCTGGAACTCGGGAATGTTTGTGGCCCGTGCCCGTGTCTTCCTTGAGGAACTGAAAAAATACGAACCGGCCATTCATGAGGCCGTGTCCCGTGCAGTGCAGGAAACCAGCTGCGACCTTGGCTTTGTTCAGCTGGCCGGAGAAACTTTCTCCCGTGCCCCATCCATTTCCGTGGATTATGCCGTGGCGGAGCGGACGGATCGTGCCGCAGTCGTACCGTCCAGTTTCTCCTGGATGGATGTCGGCAGCTGGGATGCCGTCTGGGAGCTGACCCCCAAAGATGAAAACGGTAATGCCGTACAGGGCAACGTGTTTCTGGACCGTGCCCGGAACTGTTACGTCAAGTCCGATGGCATCGTGGCGACCGTGACCGGTGTGGATGATCTCATCATCATCGTGACGGGGGATGCCGTCATGGTGTCACATCGGGAGCGGGCGCAGGACATCAAGCACATGGTGTCACGCCTGCGGGATGAGGGCCATACGGAGGCGGAACAGCATGTCCGCATGTACCGCCCATGGGGATTCTATGAGAGTCTCATCCAGGGGGACCGTTTCCAGGTGAAGAGGATCCATGTCAGTCCCGGGGAGAAATTGTCCCTCCAGAAGCACTTCCACCGTTCGGAGCACTGGGTTGTCGTGGCGGGTACGGCCCTCGTGACACGGGATGACGAGCAGATCACGGTGCGGGAGAATGAGAGCATCTATCTGCCGCTTGGCTGCGTACACAGGCTGGAGAATCCGGGTCGCATCCCTGTCACGCTGATCGAGGTGCAGTCCGGCCCTTATCTGGGAGAGGATGACATCGTCCGTCTGGATGACGTGTATCAGCGGTAGGTGCCATCATCGTTACTATTACTGGCAGGAGCCCGGACATGTGGCCCATGTATCGGGTGGACTTTCAGGAATGGAAACCGTTTTTTTGCCTGATATGTTTATTATGAACAGAGGGTAGCGGGAATATTGTCGGCAGTGGGGGGCTTTTGGGTAAAGTTCCCCCGACAGATTGATGGATGAGGAGGCATGATGAGGGTTGCGGTAACAGGTGGATGCGGCTTCATAGGGTCCGCTGTCGTGCGGCACCTCATGGAGGGGACCAGCCATCAGGTTCTCAATGTGGACTGCATGACCTATGCAGCCTCCGAGGAGACGGTGGCTGCCGTGGCGTCCGATCCACGCTACCGTCATGTGCGTATTTCCATCAATGACCAGCCAGCCGTGGAGAAGGCTCTGGCAGAGTTCCAGCCGGATGCCATCATGCATCTGGCAGCAGAGAGCCATGTTGACCGCTCCATCGAGGGGCCGGGTGCCTTCATTCAGACCAACATCGTGGGGACGTATTGTCTGCTGGATGTAGCCCGCCGGTACTGGATGGGGCTGGATGGGGCGAAGAAGGCTGGATTCCGGTTTCTTCACATCTCGACGGACGAGGTTTTCGGTCATCTGTCACCGGAGGATCCTCCTTTTACGGAGGAGACGGCCTACGACCCCCGCAGCCCGTATTCGGCCAGCAAGGCGGCTTCCGACCATCTGGTGCGGGCCTGGTACCATACCTATGGTTTTCCGGCCTTCGTGACGAACACGACCAACAATTACGGGCCTTGGCATTTCCCGGAAAAACTGATCCCGCTCATGATCATCAATGCGCTGGAGGGCAAGCCCCTGCCTGTTTACGGCAAGGGCGAGAATCTGCGGGACTGGCTCTTTGTGGAGGATCACGCCAGGGCACTGGTCCGGGCTGTGGAGCATGGCAGACCGGGTGAGACTTACGCCATCGGGGCCAGGCAGCCCCGTAGCAATCTGGAGGTTGTGCGCAGGATATGCGCCCTGCTGGATGAGCTGGAGCCGGACCCGGCCGGCCCGAGGGAGCGGCTGATCACTTTTGTCAGTGACAGGCCGGGGCATGACTTCCGGTATGAGATTGATCCCAGCCATGCCGAGCGCTGTCTCGACTGGGAGGCGGAGCACGATTTCGAGACAGGCCTGCGCAGGACTGTCCAGTGGTATCTGGATAACAGGGCATGGTGGCAGCGCCTGCGCCGCCAGCGGTACGATGGCCGGAGACTGGGAGCTGAGGCATGACGGGTATGCTGAAAGAAACGACTGACCAACCGCCAACAAAGGGTATCCTGCTGTCCGGTGGGTCCGGGACGCGCCTGTACCCGATGACGCTGGCTGTCTCCAAGCAGCTTCTGCCTGTCTATGACAAGCCGATGATCTATTATCCGCTGACGACCCTGATCCTGGCAGGGATACGGGATATCATGATCATCACCACGCCGGATGATCAGGCGCAGTTCCAGCGTCTGCTGGGCACGGGTGAGCAGTTTGGCGTGACTTTCACCTATCGTGTCCAGCCGAAGCCGGAGGGGATTGCACAGGCTTTTCATATTGCCGAAGACTGGATCAATGGTGCGCCTTGTGCCCTGATTCTGGGGGACAACCTCATTTTTGCTGATGGGCTGCGACATATGTTGCGGGATGCCACACAGCGGTCTCATGGTGCGACGGTATTCGCCTATCAGGTGCGGGACCCGGAGCGTTATGGCGTTGTGGCATTCGATGAGGCTGGGCGGGCGCTTGATATTATTGAAAAACCGGTCACACCTCCCTCCCAGTGGGCGGTGACAGGGCTGTATTTCTATGATGGGCGGGTGTGCGACTTTGCCCGTCGGGTGCGTCCCAGTGATCGTGGTGAACTGGAGATCACGGATCTGAACCGCATCTATCTGGAGGAAGGAACGCTGGAGGTGGACCGGCTGGCCCGTGGGTGTGCGTGGCTGGATGCTGGAACACCGGACAGCCTGATGCAGGCCGGTACGTTCGTGCAGGCCATCCAGTCCCGGCAGGGGCTGCTGGTTGGTTCACCAACGGAGGCAGCCTATCGCATGGGATTCATCTCCCATGCGCAGCTTCTGGAGACAGGCACCAGGATGAAGAAAACGCCGCTTGGGCAGATGCTGCTTTATGTGGCAGCAGAGAGTGGGCCGGTAGTGGTGTGAGGCTGCCTGCCCCGGTTCTGCCCGTCCGGGAGGCTCCTGTATCGGGCCATGAAACAGAGAGATGAGGAGATGACGAGATGAAGGTTGAGGCACTGTCCCTGCCCGGCATCGTGAAGGTGACGCCGGCCCGTTTTGGGGATAATCGAGGGTTCTTCTCCGAGACATACAATCAGAAGAGCATGGCTGCGGCTGGCATTCCTGATACGTTCGTGCAGGACAACCAGAGTCTGTCCCGTCAGAAGGGTGTGGTGCGTGGGCTGCACTGCCAGCTGGCCCCTCATGGGCAAGGCAAGCTGGTGCGGGTGACACGGGGGGCCATCTGGGACGTGGCGGTAGATGCACGCACTGGCTCACCGACTTACGGCCAGTGGGTCGGTGTTGAACTGTCGGCTGAAAACTGGTCCCAGCTCTGGCTGCCTGTCGGGTTCCTGCATGGTTTTGTCACGTTGGAGGAAAATACCGAGGTGCAGTACAAATGCACCGGTTTTTATGACAAGGCATCCGAGCGGTCCGTGCGCTGGGATTGCAGCCAGATCGGGATCGACTGGCCGGTGGCCCCGGGGGAGGCTGTTCTCTCGGAGAAAGACCTGGAAGCCCCTTCCTTCGAGGCTGCCAAGGGGTGGTTCGAGTACCGGTGAGTCCCGTGCGGGCTACGTGTTTTCTGGCATGAAAGGGTCTTCATCATGACGAAGCCTTCCATTCTTGTGATCGGCCGGACAGGCCAGCTTGCCACATCCTTGAGAGATCAGGGTGGGGAGCATGTCGTGACCGTTGGCCGCCCGGAGGTGGATTTTGCAGCCCCGGAGACATTGGCTGCGGCCATTGAGACATACCAGCCTGATATTATTGTCAATGCGGCGGCCTGGACGGCGGTCGATCTGGCTGAAACGGAACAGGAAGGGGCCCGGCAGGGCAACCATGCTGGCCCGGCCCGTCTGGCTGAGGAGGCTGCCCGCCGGGGGATTCCGTTCATTCACGTCTCGACGGATTATGTTTTTGATGGCCGGAAGGGAACGCCCTATCTGGAGAGTGATCCGATCAATCCTGTCACGGTTTATGGGCGGACCAAGGCTGATGGGGAGACGGCTGTTCTGAAAGCGCAGCCCCAGAGCATCATCCTGCGGACGGCATGGGTCTACTCCGCTCATGGCAAGAATTTCGTCAAGACGATGCTGAATGCGGGGGCAAGGAATCCCCACCTGCGTGTGGTGGGGGATCAGCGGGGAAACCCGACCTCGTCCGATGATCTGGCCGCTGTGATTCTGGGCATCATCGGGACGATCAGACAGACAGGCTGGCAGGATTCCTATGCTGGTATTTACCATGCCACGGGCGCTGGTGAGGCCACATGGCATGAGCTTGCCTGCCACGCTCTGGAGGAAGCCGCCCGTCATGGCCAGCCCATGCCGAAGGTAGAGGCCATCACTACGGCAGACTGGCCCACACCGGCGGCCCGCCCGGCGGATTCCCGCCTGGACAATGGCAGGCTGGAGCGTGTTTTCGGGCAGAAAATGCCAGACTGGCGTGACAGTGTGGCCCGGACAGTCAGAACCCTGCTGAAGCCTGAGGCCTGAAGAGGCCCTGCCGAAGGGGATGAAAAAAGGCCGTTCCCAATGGGGCGGCCTTTTTTCATATCAGCGGTGGCGCTGTGAATCAGGCTGATCGTTTGCGGGACAGCAGGCGCCATCCAGCCCAGAAGAGCCCGGCACCCGCAAGAGCTGTCGTGCCATAGGTCAGCCGGGGACGACGGCGGAAGCTGTGTTTGGTCAGCATCCGTGCAAAGGAGAGCATGACGCCAGAATCCAGCTTGCTTTCCCCATGGGCCCTGTCCCGGAAATTCATGGGAATTTCCTGAACCCGCAGAGGTTCAGGCCGGGCGATCATGATGTCCAGAAGGATTTTGAAGCCCGTGCCATCCAGACGGGGGGCACGGTCCATGAAGACGGAACGCCGCATGGCAAAAAAGCCGCTCATCGGGTCTGTCAGGGGGACATTGAGAAGCTGGCGGGCTGTCCAGATGCCGGTGTTGGAGAGAAAGCGGCGCCAGACGCTGGAAAGCCCCTCATTGCTGCCACCCGTGATGTGCCGGCTGGCAACGGCGATATCTGCCCGACCATCCCGCAGGGCGGCAATCATGTGGGGCAGACAGCCTTCATCATGCTGGAGATCGCCGTCCATGACAGCAATCAGGGGAGCAGACACGCTGAGGGCCCCTTCAATCACGGCGGAGGACAGCCCTCGCCGACCAATACGCAGCAGCCCCCGCACGTAGGGTTTCTTCTGGGCCAGCTGGCGGACAGCTTCCATCGTGCCATCGGGGGAGTTGTCATCCACGAAGACAACCTCCCATGTCATGCCACTCAGGACGGTCTCCAGAGCATCCACGACGGGGACAACGTTCTCGACCTCATTGTAGCATGGGATGATGATGCTGATCTCAGGGGCGGTCATAGCAGATTCCATGTGAGGGGGATGTCCACTAATAAGGGGGATGACAGGTGAGCGCAAGGTAATGACCCTGCCCGTGCGGGATGTCATAATATCTTGTTAATGGAACTGCTTCCCATTATTTCAGATGTGTAAATGAAGTTCTGGTGCTTCTGGAGACAGGGGGCTGTTCAGAAAGTCTTTTGGCCCATACGACGATAGATGAACGCCTGTTCGTCAGTCTGTTCTGCTTCTGCAATGGCGTCATCAATCAGGTGGCGATGGGGAGAGAGGGAGCAGACAGGGTCGGTCTGGGAGGCATCTCCGAGCAGGGCCAGTGCCTGGCAGCGGCATCCGCCCCAGTCAATTTCCTTGCGGGCGCAGGAGGCACAGGGCTCCGGCATCCAGTCAGTTCCCCGGAAGAGGGTGAAAGCCTGTGAGTGGTACCAGATATGGCTGAGTGAATGATCCCGCACATTGTCGAAGTGCAGGGAGGGGATTGTTTCCGCTGCATGGCAGGGCAGGACATGGCCGGAGGGTGAGACGTTGAGAAAGCGTTGCCCCCAGCCCCCCATGCAGGGTTTGGGGCGTTCGGCATAATAATCTGGCGTGACATAATCAATGGCCAGCCCGCCTTTTGCCATTTCGGCCTCGACATGGCGGCCCGCCTCTTCCAGCTGTGTGCGGGATGGTAGCAGGGCTGCCCGGTTTTTCAGGGCCCAGCCATAATACTGGGTATGGGCCATCTCGACACGCTGGGCATCAAGCTGGCGGGCGAGAGCAAACATGGCGGGAATGCGGGAAATGTTGGCCTTCTGCAGTACGAAGTTCAGCGTCAGGGGGATGCCGGCCTGCGTGATGAGGCGGGCTGCCTCCAGCTTGCGGGGCTGGACGCTTTTAAAATCGCTCAGCCGGTCCGCTTCCGGTCCATCGGTATCCTGAAAGGAGAGCTGCACATGGTCCAGCCCGCTTTCATCAAGCCGTTTCATGGTTTCAGGTGTGATGAGAACACCAGACGTGATCAGGTTGGTATAGAGGTTCAGCCTGTGGGCATGGGAGATGAGGGTGTAGAGGTCCGGGCGGGCCATGGGCTCCCCGCCAGAGAAATGGACCTGAAGGACGCCCATTCCGGCAGCCTCCTCCAGCACACGCAGCCAGTCTTCCGTGCCAAGTTCCTGTGCCTTGCGCTCCAGCTCCACAGGGTTGGAACAGTAGGGGCAGGAGAGCGGGCAGCGGTGTGTCAGCTCGGCCAGCAGGCTCATGGGAGCCGGGGGAGGCGTGGAGGTTCCGTCTGTCATGGGGCTGTCTGGTGTCCCGCTCACAGTCGGAGAATCCTCTTCTCCGTCAGCTCGGAGAGCAGGGCGAGCACATCCGTGGCAATCTGTTCCCTGGGTGCCTCGTAGCGTGCTGCCAGCCGGTCGATGACCGTACCGAGACGGGTCTGTCCATCCAGCTCCTGGAGGATGGCAACAGCAATGGGGTCTGCCAGCAGGGCCCGCTCGGGGGCCTGGATCACCCATTGCTCCCGCACCCTGTCATGCTGGAGGCGGTAACCCCGGCTGAAACCGGGACAGTCATCTTCAGTCACTCTGACAGGTGGCGTGGGCAATGGGGAGGACATGGACAGCTTTCAGACGGGCAGGAGAGGAATCAGGGTGTTTCAGGGACGAACGCACCGGGCGGAACATGGCCTTCCACATAGGCATGGTCCAGAGCATCAAGCAGCTGCCAGAGGATGGCGCATTTGAACTCCAGTGCACCGAGGACCTCCCGCTGCTGCTCCGGCGTGCGGGCATGTTCCTTGACGTAATTCAGCGCAAAGGTGGAATCCTGCGGGGCCTGTGTCAGGCGGGGTTTGAAGTAGGCCAGCGTATCTTCTGAGATGTAGGGATAGTTGCGGAGCATCCCCTCCATGCGTTCCCCGATGATGGTCGGTGAGAAGAGTTCTGTCAGGGAGGAGGCAATAGCCGCCAGGATGGAGCGGTCCCGCACGAAGGCCACGTAGGCATCCACGGCAAACAGCGTGGCAGGCAGCAGGCCCTTCAGGCTCGTCACATAGTCATCATCAAGCCCCAGGCCGTTGGTCAGCTTCAGCCAGCGGGCAATGCCGCCGGGGCTTTCGGCCGTACCGTCATGGTCTTCAATCCGGCGGCGCCATTCACGGCGCAGCTCTGTCGTGGGCAGGCGGGCGAGCAGGGTGGCATCCTTCCGGGGGATCTGGGCCTGATAATAATAGCGGTTCAGGGCCCATGCCTGCAGCTGCCCCTTGGTCAGCCTGCCTTCATACATGGCTTTGTGAAGCGGGTGCTGGCGGTGATAGCGCTCCGCCCCGATAGCACGGAGGCGGGCTTCCAGCTCGTCAGGAGAAAGGAGAGTGTTCATGACGGTCCCTCGGTCTTGAGTCTCATCCCGTCTTCACCAATGACCCAGCCCGCCTGCTCGGCTGCCTGACGCTGGGGGCTGTCTTCCAGGAGGACAGGATTGGAATTGTTGATATGGACGAAGAATTTCTTCGGCCTTGTACAGGCAGCAAACTGTCGGAGCGGGCCGTCTGTTTCATTCATGGAGACATGCCCCATGCGGTGCCCGCTCTTGGGGCTGAGGCCCGTGCGGATCATCTCGTCATCCTGCCAGAGCGTCCCGTCAAAAAAGAGCAGGTCAGCCCGGCTGGCACGGTCCTTCAGGGCCTGCGTGATCTCGGCACAGCCGGGGACGAAGAGCATGGTCTTTTGTCCATCGGAGATGGAGAGACCCAGCGTGTCGTCAGGCTTTGTGCCTTCCGCTTCGGCATAAAGGGGCGCCTTGCCGGGAACGGTGAAAACTTCCAGCACAAGGCCAGATGGGGCTCCGTTTTTCAGGAGAAGTGGCACCGTCGTGCCTTCTGAAAGGGCGATGCGGGGAATGATGCTGCGGTCCAGCGCCTCAAAAATGGGATTGCGGTCCAGCTGGGCCAGGGTAGACGGGCTGCCCATCAGAGTGAAGGGTTCTCGTTCCCGCAGGGTCAGCAGGCCGGTAATCGCATCAATTTCCGCCCCTGCAAGAATGACCCCCTGGATCGGCGTCCCACGGGTACTGCCATGCTGCTGGAGGGCCGGGGTGGCGAGAATCTGCTGGCGCAGGTCCGGTGAGGCATTGAGCAGGAACCAGTGAACCCCATCACCGCTGACGGCCAGAGAGGCCTGCGTGCGAGGCTTGGCTTTTCTGCCCTCACGGGCCTGAAGGCAGCCCGGTGCAGCGGAGTTCCATTGCGGGAAACCGCCACCGGCACCGGCGCCCAGAATAATGACATCAAGCACGACAGAGACCACCTTTCCCCAGCAGTGCAGCAGCTGGTTGTGTCCGTGTTATGCACCTGCGACGCTCTCAGGCTACGGACCTGCCCCGCCGATCCATCAGGTGCGGAAACAGGGAGGTCAGGCATGTCTGCCAACACCTCCCTGTCACGCATATGCCCGTGCGGAGATTACTTCTTCTCGCCGCAGACATAGGAGTTGATTTCGCCGCCCAGAGGGATCTCGGTTACTTTCGGTGTGTTCCATGCCATGATGGGACTCCTTTTTTATGGTCAATACAGGCCGTGTCCCGGACAGGAAACGAACCTGCCAAGGCAGGATAGAGCAGAAACAGCCGGAAATGCCAGAAGAAACATGAGAGGCAGCCCGGGCCTGACGGTATTCCGGCCATGCGGTGGGGTGACAGCGGGCCTCTGCTGGCAAAGGAGGTGTTTTTCTGGCAGGAACGGAGGCCGTGGATGGGCAGGCCATCCAGACGGCAGAACAGGGAAGCAGATGAGGCAGGGTATGGTTGAGCAGTCACGACGGGGCGTGTGTCTGGTAATTTCGGCACCATCAGGGGCGGGAAAATCCACCATAGCGCAGGCTCTCCGCAAGGCTGACCCGACCATCTTCACGTCCGTGTCCGTCACGACACGCTCCCCCCGCCCCGGTGAGGAAGAGGGCGTTCATTATTACTTCCGTGATCTGGAAACATTCCGCCACATGGCGGCCAATGGTGAGCTGCTGGAGTGGGCAGAGGTATTCGGCCGTGGGTACGGCACTCCCCGTGCGCCGCTGGAGGAAGCTCTTGCCGCCGGGCGTGACGTGATTCTGGACATTGACTGGCAGGGCTGCCGCCTGATGCGCCGGGCCATGCCGGATGATGTGGTGGGGCTGTTCGTCCTGCCTCCCTCGCTGGAAGAGCTGGAGTCCCGCCTGCGTGGGCGGAACTCGGACAGTGAGGAGGAAATCGCCTCCCGCATGAAGGCCGCCATGAGCGAGATTTCGCACTGGCCGGAGTTTGATTACGTTCTGGTCAATGATGATCTGGACCGGGCTGTGGAAGAGGCACGGGCCGTGCTGTCGGCCAGCCGTCTGGCCCGTGCCCGCCGCCGGGATGTTGCCGCCCTCTGGCCAGTAGCGGGCTGAAAGCGGCTCTGATAAGCTGGCCCCGTATGTTGCAAGCAGGAGCTTACTGATGACTGATATGCAGGCGAAGACGCCGCTTATTCTGGCCCTCCCCAAGGGGCGGATCCTCAAGGCCCTACGTCCTGTCCTGCATCATACGGGGTTTGAACCGGCGCAGGACTGTCTCGATGAGAGCAGCCGCCGCCTCCGTTTTCCCACGTCCGAGCCGGGGCTGGATGTCGTGCGGGTCCGGTCCTTCGATGTGGCAACCTTCGTGGCCTATGGTGGGGCTGATATTGGTGTCTGCGGGGCGGATGTCCTGATGGAGTTCGATTATCCCGATCTCTATGCACCGCTGGACCTTGGCATTGGCGGGTGCCGCATCGCTGTGGCCCGCCCGAAGGGAAGCGGGGATGAAGAGCCGCCGGAAGGACGGTCCCGGCTGCGGGTGGCGACCAAATATCCGGCCATTGCCCGCCGCCATTTCGCTTCCCGCGCCATCAATGCCGAGATCGTGCATCTGCATGGGGCGATGGAGCTGGCCCCGGCGCTGGATATGGCCGACGTGATCGTGGACCTTGTGGATACAGGCTCCACCCTGCGGGCCAACGGGCTGGAAGAGGTGGAAACCATCGCCCATGTGACCAGCCGCCTGATCGTGAACCGCATCGCCCTGAAGACCCGCCCCGAGGAAGTTGGCAGCCTGATCGAACGGTTCCGGTCTGCCGTTGCCCAGTCTGCCCGGAAGGGAGAGTCCATCTGATGAAACGCCTGAATACGACATCACCGCAGTTCGCAACGGAGCTGAAGGCCGTTCTGGCCCGCCGTGGTGAGCAGAGCGGCTCCGTGGCGGAGCCGGTACGGGCCATTCTGGCCGACGTGCAGAAACGGGGCGATGAAGCTCTCTGTGACTATACGGAGCGGTTCGACCGGCTGGCCCTGACCCCCGACCAGCTGCGCATCAGTGAGGCGGAGATCAGGGAGACGGCAGACCGTGTTGCCCCGGAGACGAAGGAGGCCCTTGCCCTGGCGGCAGAGCGCATCCGGGCGTTTCATGAGGCCCAGCTGCCCAGGGACCTCGATTATACGGATGATGCCGGGCTGCGGCTGGGGATGCGCTGGACGGCACTGGATGCCGCCGGCCTCTACGTGCCCGGTGGCAAGGCGGCCTATCCGTCCTCCGTGCTGATGAACGCCCTTCCGGCTCATGTGGCTGGTGTCAGACGGCTGGCCATGTGCGTGCCGACACCGGATGGCGTGCTGAATCCGCTGGTCATGGAGGCGGCCCGGCTTTGTGGCGTGACGGAGATTTACCGCATTGGCGGGGCGCAGGCCGTGGGTGCCCTGGCCTATGGCACGCAGAGCATCGCCCCGGTGGACCGCATCGTGGGGCCGGGCAACGCCTTCGTGGCGGAAGCCAAGCGGCAGGTGTTCGGCCATGTGGGAATCGACAGCATTGCCGGTCCGTCCGAGGTCGTGGTGGTGGCGGATGGCAGCAATGATCCCCGTCTGGTAGCGATTGATCTTCTGGCACAGGCAGAACATGACGAGCAGGCGCAGTCCGTCCTGATCACGCAGGATGAAGCCTTTGCCGACAGGGTCATTGCGGCAGTGGAAGAAGAACTGAAAACACTCCCCCGGGCGAAGATCGCCCGCAGAAGCTGGGAGGATTGTGGGGCAGTCGTGATTGTCCGGTCGGAAGATGAGGCGGCCGAGGTGGTAAACGAATTTGCCCCTGAACATCTGGAGGTCCTGCTGGATGACCCGAGAGCCTTCAGCAGGAAGGTCCGTCACGCTGGGGCGATTTTCATGGGGCGGTTCTGCCCGGAGGCAGTCGGGGATTATGTCGGTGGTCCCAACCATGTCCTGCCGACCAGCCGCACAGCCCGTTTTGCCTCCGGCCTTTCCGTCTATGACTTCCTGAAGCGGACAACATCCATCGAGACGGATATGGAGGGGCTGAAGAAGGTCGGCCCCGCCGGTGTGATTCTTGCCCGGGAGGAAGGGCTGGACGCCCATGCCATGAGCCTGTCGGAACGTCTGAAGCAGGGGTGAGGCAGGAGACCCTGTCATGAAGAAAGGGCCACCCCGGCATGGGAGCGGCCCTTTTTCGTTCGGGACTGGAGGAAGGCTGTGCTCAGCCCCGCAGGAACTCCAGCATCAGGCTGTTGAAGCTGGTCGGGTCTTCCACATGCAGCCAGTGCCCGGTGTTGGGAATGGTCTTGATGTCCGCCTGGGGGAAGTAACTCCGGATGACATCATGATGCTGCGGCTTGATGTAGGGAGAGTTTCCGCCCCGGATGAACAGGGCCGGACCGTCCCACGTCTTGCCCTTGAAGACATCCGGCCAGGACTGGATGACGGGGAAGCTGGCGACGATGTCCGTCACGCCGATGTTCCACCGGGCCGGGTTGCCGGGCGTGATGTGCTGGGCGATCAGCTCGCCAACGGAAGGGTCTTCTGTCAGGTCATGAAGGAACTTGCGGATCTCGGCATGGCTGTTCAGGGCCGGGAGCGGCGTGTGGTACAGCTGCTGCGCCAGATCGTGCTGACCGTGGATCATGATGTCCGGGGCAATGTCTGCTACCAGAAGTTTCCTGAAGCGCTCCGGTGCTGTCAACGCAGTGGCCATGGCCGTCTTGCCGCCCATGGAGTGCCCCACGATGTAGGCGTCTTCAATGCCCAGGGCATCCATGCTTTCCAGCACGTCCTTGGCCATTTCCGGGTAGGAAATGGGCGCATGGGGGCTGTCGCCATGGCATCGGAGATCAAACGCAACCGTGTTGAAATAGGGACTCAAGGCTCTCTGGAGAATGCCGAGGTTGCGGGCCCGCCCAAAAACCCCATGAAGCATGACAACTGTCGGTGCATTGTCCACACCCGTCTCATTGCGAACAAGGGAAGCAAGTTGCATGACTGTAACTCTTTAACGGACTGAAAAAACAAGAAGAAGCGCTGCTTATAGAGTCATTCTGGATAAAATCAATCCTATATTACCTATGAGAGCTATTGCAGTTTCTTCATTTCTGTAAAGAAATGGTTCTGGCAGGAGCTGCGGCAGAGAAGGCATGGAGCGCGGTGCTGGACGGACGGGGGCATTCTCGGGCACGGTGGAGCCGATGTCATGATGCACGCAAGGAGACGCTCCAATGGTCCGGAAGATACAGCACCCTGAAACACTGGCCCTTCATGCAGGCTGGCGGGCAGACCCGGTAACGGGATCGGTCGTGCCACCCATCCATCAGACAACATCCTATCAGTTCGAGAGCAGCCAGCAGGCTGCGGACCGTTTTGCGCTGAAGGATGTGGGCATGATCTATTCCCGCCTGACCAATCCGACCGTGGATGTGTTTGAAAAACGCATGGCGGCGCTGGAGGGAGGTGCGGCCTCCGTAGCTGTGGCGTCCGGCCAGGCGGCGGCAACCGTGGCGATACAGACACTGGCAGAAGCAGGGGACAATATTGTCAGCGGGACGGACCTGTATGGCGGAACATGGAATCTGTTTGCCCATACGCTGAAGAACATGGGAGTGGAGGTCCGTTTCGTGGACCCCTCTGACCCGGCTGCTTTTGAGGCGGCCAGCGATGAGCGGACACGGGCCTGGTATCTGGAAACCCTGCCGAATCCCAAGCTGGTTGTGCCGCCCATGGCGGCCATTGCCAAGGCAGGGCGGGCGCAGGGGATTCCGCTGATTGTGGATAATACCGCAGCCCCTCTGCTGGCCCGCCCGCTGGAGCAGGGGGCTGCCATTACGGTTTATTCGGCCACCAAATATATTGGCGGGCATGGGACATCCATTGGCGGGTTGATCATTGATGGTGGCCAGTTTGACTGGGGGCAGCGTCATCCACTGCTGACACGGCCTGACCCCAGCTATCATGGTGCCATCTGGACGGAGGCCGCCCGCCCGCTGGGGCCGGTGGCCTATGCGCTGCGGGCCCGGGCCGTGCTGCTGCGGGATGGCGGGGCGGCTCTGTCGCCTTTCAATGCGTTCCAGCTCATTCAGGGTGTGGAGACGTTGCCCCTGCGGATGCCCCGCCATTGCGAGAATGCGTTGAAGGTGGTGCAGTTCCTGCAGGCGCGTCGTGATGTGGAGCGCGTGATCCATCCTGCCGTGCAGGAGGGGGAGGCCCGTCAGCGGGCCGAAGCCGTCCTGAAAGGAGGACTGGGTGGACTTGTCGGATTCGAGCTGCCCGGTGGCCGGGAAGCGGGTCAGCGTTTCATTGATGCGCTGGAGCTTTTCTATCATGTGGCGAATATTGGGGATGCCCGGAGTCTGGCCATCCATCCGGCGTCCACCACACATGCACAGCTGAGCGAGGCGGAACAGAAGGCGGCTGGTGTGTCGCCGGGCTATGTCCGTCTGTCTGTCGGGCTGGAACATCCCGAGGATATTCTGGCTGATCTGGCTCAGGCACTGGATCGTGCAGCGGGATGAAGGGTGTTTCCCGTCTCTTCCTCTTGGCAAGGCTTTCTTTACGGCGCAGTGTGACGGTCAGCCCATTCAATGAAGTGATGAACAGGAAAGGAAGATCATCATGTCCACACCAGAAAGCCGCCTTGCCGCACTGAACATCGAATTGCCCGTGGCGGCAGCCCCGGTTGCCAATTATCTGCCGGTCGTGCGGACGGGGAACCTGCTGGTCGTGTCGGGGCAGCTGCCTCTGGTGGATGGCAAGCTGCTGATTACCGGCAAACTGGGGGCCGAGGTCTCCAATCAGGCGGGGACGGCCTGTGCCCGGGCCTGTTTCATCAACATTCTGGCCCAGCTGAACACGGCCCTGAATGGTGATCTGTCCCGGGTGCGCCGTGTCGTGCGTCTTGGGGGCTTCATGGCCTGCACGCCGGACTTTACCGATCATGCTGCCGTGATGAACGGGGCGTCTGATCTGGCAGCGGAGGTTTTCGCCGGGGAAGTCGGGCAGCATGCCCGCTCCACCGTCGGGGTGCCCAGCCTGCCGCTGAATGCGCCAGTTGAGGTTGAAGCGATGTTTGAAGTCGTCTGATTGTCCGGTTGTCAGATATGAGGACGGGCCGTCCATCCCTGAGGGGGTGGCGGCCCGTATCACATTGGGGGGTTCTTTTTGGCTGGTTGCCTGTTATGGAGGAGGATCATCATCACCAGAAGCGTGCCGTGGTGGTGTGGCAATACTCTGTAAAAGGATGAATTGACGGATGAGTGATACAGTTCCTGATCGTCTCTCGATCTACCCGGACAGCCCGTACTTCAATGAGGAGATTCTGCTCCGTGGTATTGGGGTCCGCTTCAGGGGAGAAGAGAAGACCAATGTTGAGGAATATTGCATCAGTGAAGGCTGGATCCGCGTGTCCGTCGGGCGGACGCTGGACCGTCGTGGTCGGCCCATGACACTGAAGCTGACTGGTCCGGTTGAGGTGTGGTTCAAGGACAAGGCCGATGCCTGAGCCAGGCAGGTGCGGATGACGGGAGGGGCGGAACCGTGAAAGAGGCTGATGCTGCCATGCCTGTGGGGGATGCCGGACACGGTGCCGTCACAGTGCCGGAAAGGGCGAGCTTCTGGTTCCGCCGGTTTCTGGCGTTCGTGGGGCCGGGCTACATGGTGGCCGTGGGGTACATGGACCCCGGCAACTGGGCGACCGACCTCCAGGGCGGGGCCCAGTTCGGTTATCGGCTGCTGTCCGTCATTCTGCTGGCCAACATCATGGCCGTCCTGCTTCAGGCCCTTGCCGCCCGGCTGGGGATCGTCACGGGGAAAGACCTTGCACAGGCCTGCCGGGACTGGCTGCCCCGGGGGCTGAGCCTGCCTCTCTGGCTGACCTGTGAACTGGCCATCATCGCCTGTGATCTGGCGGAGGTCATCGGCACGGCTGTGGCCCTGAATCTGCTGTTCGGCATCTCCATCATGGCCGGAACGCTGATTTCCGTGCTGGACGTGTTCATTGTCCTGCTGCTCATGCGGTGGGGCATGAGAGCGTTGGAAGCTTTCGTCATCACCCTGCTGGGGATCATTGCTGTCTGTTTTGGTGTGCAGCTTGTCGCAGCGGCCCCGCCTGTTGGAGCGGTGCTGAAAGGGTTTCTCCCCTCGTCAGAGGTTTTTGCCAATCCGGGTATGCTCTATGTGGCCATAGGCATCATCGGGGCGACTGTCATGCCCCACAACCTTTATCTTCATTCTTCGCTGGTCAAAAGCCGTACCTATACCCGCACGGATGAAGGGCGGGAGGATGCGCTGCGCTGGGCTACATGGGACAGTACACTGGCCCTGACGCTTGCCCTCTTCATCAATGCAGCCATCCTGATCGTGGCAGCAGCGGCGTTCCATGGCACGGGGCATCAGGACGTGGCGGAGATCAGCGATGCGTGGAAGCTCCTCTCCCCCGTGCTGGGGTTCGGGCTGGCCTCCACACTGTTTGCCGTAGCCCTGCTTGCTGCGGGTACCAACTCCACCGTGACGGGGACGCTGGCCGGGCAGATTGTCATGGAAGGCTTCCTGCATCTTCGTCTGCCCTACTGGGCACGGCGTCTGCTGACCCGGGGGCTGGCTGTTCTGCCCGTCATTGTCGTGATCGCCATTTTCGGGCAGGGCAAGGTGGGTGACCTGCTGGTGTTCAGTCAGGTCGTGCTGTCCATGCAGCTGCCTTTCGCCATGGTTCCGCTGGTCTGGTTCGTGTCCAGCCGGAAGCATATGGGGCGATTCCATCTTTCCCCTCTTCTGGCTGTGCTGTCCTGGCTGGTTGTGCTGGTGATTGTCGGACTGAACATCAAGCTGCTGGGAGATGCCCTTTTCTGAAGCGTGTCAGCAGGGTGTGCATTTCGGGGGCAGATAATGGAAGCTGCGGTCGAACCATGTCAGACCGTGACCAGCTCCGTCTTTGACGGTGATGGTATGCACACGGCAGATCAGCACGTCATGTGTGCCGATGCTGTGGGTATCGTCTATCGTACAGTCGAGCGTGGCAAGGGCGCCATCCAGAAGAGGTGAGCCAAGCGGACCAGTCTGCCATGTTCCGTGACCGAAACGGTCTGTAGAAGAAAGGGTGCTGTTGGCGAAAGCGCAGGCAAGAGTGTCATGCCCCTTGCCGAGAATGCTGATGCCCAGCCTGCCATTTTCCAGAAAGGCCCTATGGGACTGGTTGCTGCGGTTCAGGCAGACCAGAACAGTGGGAGGCGTGTCCGTCACGCTGGTAATGGCAGAGACAGTCAGCCCATGCCGGCCTGCTGGACCATCAGTCGTGACAAGAACGACAGGGGAGCCAAGGCGGCTCATGGCGTTGCGAAAGACAGCCTGCATGGCGGACCCTTCTGGTAGTGATAAAACAGGACCAATGAAGGACTGATTATGGACTCATTGTCACAGGGATGCAAATGCCATTCCCGAGATGTGGGAACGCAGATCGCCCCTGCGTGGTATCACGGCAGGAGCGATCTGGGAAAGGGCGTGTGACGCCGGGGCTCAGTAGGTCAGTGTCAGGGAGGACTGATAGTAGGTTGCGTCGCGGGCACCAACCTGATGCATGGCATGGGAGGTGAGGAAGCGGACGACGTGGTGATCCCATGTCAGATGCGGGCCGAGGCGCAGGCTGGCGGCCATCTGCGGAGCAATGCCGACAAAGGAATCATGATTGTAGGAGTTGAACATGCCGGAGGTGAACTGCCGCTGGAAGATGTTGCGGCCATAGATGGAATAGGTGTCGTCCCCTGCACTGTAACGCCAGTAGATGGGCAGCTTCAGCTGGAAGGTCAGGTAGCTGGTGGGTGAGAAGCTGGCCTTGGGGGCGAAGTCGATCAGGTTCTGGCCGGTCAGGTAGTTGGTCGGGTCCAGATAGTTGGTGTTCACACCAAAGGGCTCGATGTAGGTGTTCACGCTGCCGGTCGTTCCACGGGCACCACCGCCGGAATAGGCATCACCCTGCACACCAATGGTTGGATGCCACATGACATGGCGGAAGTGGTAATCCACCGTACCGTTCATGGACCAGGCATTCACGTTGCGGTTCATGCGGTCATAATGGTTGGCCCTGTTGTAGGACTGGTAGAACGTGCCCTGCTGGTAGGCCCCGCCGAAAGAGAAGCTGATGGGACCGGCCTCACCATGCCAGCGCAGGCCGAAATTGTTGCGCTTCGTGTGGCCGAGGGCGGAGGCGTTGTACATCACGGTCTGCTGGGCAGGGCCGCCATTTATTTCATAACCGTAATAGAAAAGGTTGATGAAAGAATAGCCCTTCTCGCCGAGAAAGTGGAAATCAGGCGGAGCGATGGTGACATTGGCCCCGTACAGCCGTGTCTTGTAATCCAGCGTGTCGTGGAAGAGGGAATTGCCGCCACGGAAGCTGTCCGTATGGTTGTTTTTTGTGTTGATGAAGTAGAAGCCGTCAAAACGGACCCGGTTCCAGTGTTCATAGATGCGGAAACCATCCCAGCTGAGCGGCACGTTCAGCACGTCACGGTTGCCGATCATGTAATCCGGGGCATCCAGGAACTGCTGGCGACCGAAAATGAAGCCGCCATGCCCCCCCGCAGCCTTGCCGCTGAGTTCCACAAAAGCCTGTTGCAGGTCCAGGTTTTTGCGGAACGTACCGTCATAGCTGTATCCACGCCACCCGCCAGCATCGGCATTGATGAGCTGGCCGAAGAAGCGCACGTGCTGGCCTAGATGCAGGTCGGCACTCCAGAGGTTGCGGACGGCAAAGCGGCCTGAATTGAAGGGCCGTGCCTTCATGGAGGTGGTGGGGTCGATGGCCGCACCGAAAACGGGGCGTTTGTCATACCAGTTGTTGAGGCGTGTTTCCCCAGCAAGGCTGAGCCAGATGGACCCGCTGTCATTCAGCTTCATGTGTTTGTAGGAATCGAAGGGATCGCCCCTGTCGCAGATGCCTTTCCCGGGGGCACTGATGCTGTCCATCCCGGCGGGTGTGCCATACTGGGAGACCGGGCCGAAGCCCGTCTCGCTGCCATCGCCCCGTGCCCAGACGCCGTAGGGGTTGGGGGTGGTTTTTCCGTCATCCTTGGGGCAACCACCGGGAGCCGTGTGCATGATGCGGTCCAGAATGCTGCGCTGTTGTGGTGCATCCAGTGTGGAGGTTTCAGCATGAGCGGAGGAAAAAGCAGTGCCGAAACCTGTTGCCAGAAGTGTGGTACATAGGATGGTGCGGGAGAGGGAGAAATGTCTCATTGTCTTCTGTCAGGCTCGTCTGTGAATTGCTGAGCGGAAGAAGACGGGAAAAAATGCTCCTCAACATTGATTTAAGGCAAGAATGTGCAAAAGGTTCTTACAGAATAAACCTTTCACAATAACATGAAAAACCTTTCAGACGGAAAAAACGGACCTGCTCCATCCGTGGTTTTTTCTTGAGATTATCATTATAAAACAGTGGATTATTCTTTGATGTTGATCAGATGTCCTGCCCTGAAAAAGAAGGGTAGGGGGAAATTTTATTACCTATTTATTTATAGGATTTCCTTTTCTCTGTGATTTTCATATAAGATGCACTTGACTTTTTTCACGGAACGGTGAGCCCCTGACATCTGCCAGCATGGGCAGGTGTCAGGGATGATCCAGCAGAAGGTGAGGCTGTTCACCTTTCAGCCGGTCAGTCTTTTGTCGTTCGGTGGCGTGGTAGCAGGGCCGGGATGAACAGAAGGGTGCAGACCAGCGTACAGCCAAGAGAGAGCAGCAGCAGCCGGCCCATGCTGGCTGTCCCCGGATGGGCTGAAGCTGCCAGTGAGCCGAAGGCGGAGCCGGTTGTCAGGGCAGAAAACAGCACGGCCCGGGCTGTTGGGGATGAAAGCTGGTTCTGAAGGCCCGCACGCCAGTTCATGACAAAATAGATGTTGAAGGAAACACCAACGCCCAGCAGCAGTGGCAGGGCGATGATGTTGGCGTAATTGAGCTGCTCCGGCACGGTGATGATCAGAATGACGGTCAGCAGGGAAGAAAGCAGCAGCGGAAGCAGGACAAGCAGCGTATCCAGCAGGCGACGCAGCGTGGCGAAGAGGATCAGCGCGATGGCCACGATGGCACACAGGGCCGCCGTGATGAAGGCGTGTGTGATGGTCTGCGCACTGGCGATGATCTCCAGCGCAGGGCCGCAGATGTCCGGGGTTACGCTTTCCAGCTCATGCACGAAATGGTGGAGTGTTTTCGTTTCGGACATGCGCCCATTGGGGTGGATGATCAGCCGGTAAGCCCCTGTGGAGGCAATATAGTCGCTGCGTATGTCTTTGGGGATGGTATCAAGGGTGATGGGGGACGGGGCGAGCAGCGCCTTCAGCTGGCTCAGCTCTCCCGGCAGGAAGCGTGTCAGGGCTTCATTGGTGGCCATCAGCGTGGCATCGGGTGCTGTGGAGAGGTGTTCCAGCGCTGCATGAAGGGCTTTCAGGGAAGGGGAAAGCCTGTCATCCAGCCCATCAAAATCATGTGCCGCTTTGAGAGCTGCTGCCCGGAGGTCCGCTGCCGAGGGGGGCGGTGCCGGATGGGCAACGGAAAGCGTGGGCAGCAGGATGTCGGCAGCTTCATGAATCAGCTGGAGTTTCGTTTCCTGATCGTCCGGGACCAGAGCTCCCAGCCAGAGAACATCATGCACGCTGTCCAGCTTGCCAAGAGCGGCGGCCAGCCGGCCTGCCGTTGCCGTGTCGGGGACAAGCACCTGGGCATTGTAGGGTGTGGTGAGAGGGTTCTCCTCAAGCAGGCTCAGGGCCTTCATGCCTTCCGTATTGGGATTTTTGGTATGGAGCGGGTCGGCATCGAACATGAGGGATGGCGCCAGCCCGGCTCCGATGAGCCCCAGCACGGCAAAGATGGCCAGCACGGGCAGGCGGAAACGGTGCAGGGCCCTGTCCAGTGGTTCAAGACAGGTGAAGCCCCGGAGGTTGTCCCCCGGCATGGCCCGGAAGAATCGCAGCAGGGCAGGCAGCAGCGTCAGCGTGCAGATGAAAGCGATCACCATGCCGCCACCGGCAATCAGCCCCAGCTGGGCCACGCCGACAAAATTGGTGGGCGTGAAGGCAAGAAAGCCCGCTGCGGTGGCCAGAGAGGCAACAAATATTTGGCCGCCACTTTCCAGGCCTGTGCGGTCCAGTGCGGCGAGGGGGGAGAGAGGCCGCCCCTGTTCATCCTTCTGGCAGCGGAAACGCACGCCGAACTGGATGGCAAAATCCACGGCAATGCCGACAAACAGGATGGCAAAGGCCACGGAGATCATGTTGAGGGTACCAACGGCCAGTGTGGCAAAGCCGGTTGTCAGCAGCAGCCCGATGATGAGCGTGAGGAGGATGGGAATGACCACCCGCAGCGAGCGGACGGCCAGCAGGAGCCAGAGCGTGACAAGGGCGAGGGAGATGAACAGCCCGATGATCATGCCCTGGGCCACGGTGGAGAATTCCTCATCACTCAGCTTGGCTTCTCCGGTGATGAGCGCATGGGCCCGACCAGCCTTTACAGTAGGCAGGCTGTCCAGTGCGGTCCGCATGGCCGCCGTGGCGGCTTCGGACGGTTCGAAGGAGGTGAAGTCAGGTTTCGGGTGGGTGACGACAAACTGGTAATGGCTGCCTAGGTCGCTCAGGCCACCGGCCAGCAGCTTTTCCCATGAAAGAGGAACAGCATGGCCAGCAAGACCATCGTTGAGGGTCCGTGTCAGGCCATCAAGAGCGGTATTGAAACTGGCAGGGATGGGCTGATTGCTGCGTATGGCCGTGGCCATGAGGCTGAATGTGCCAAACAGCCCACGGGCCGAGGGGTCTGCTGCCAACATGCCAAGGAAGGGCTGTGCAGCAATGGTGGAATCCATCAGCGGTTCCAGCTGCTTCGTATCGATGAAGAGGAAGGCATTCCGGGTGTAGAAAGGGTTGGCATCCGGCTGGTCCACCCGGTCGAAATGGGTCGTGTCCCGGGAAAGGACAGCCGTAAGGGCATTGGCGGTTTCCCGGCCTTCTTCCGGCGTGGCAGCGCTGATGATGGCGACGAGGGTGTTCTTCTCGCCGGGGAAGAGGCTCTCTATCTGACGGTTTTTCTGCTTCCATGGCAGCGTGTCGGCAAACAGCCTGTCCGTCTCTGTCGTGATGCCCAGCTGGGTCATGCTCAGCCAGGCTGATCCCACGCAGAGGAGCATGAAGATGGTCAGGACAAGGGTGACATGACGGCCGCAGAACGCATTGAGGCGGCTTGTCAGAGTGGAAAGCATGGGGAAAACTGACCTCTTTGTGACCGTGCAGGCACCCTGCATATAACAGAAAGGCCGGGGCCAGAAGGCGTCTCGGCCGGACCGGAAGGAACCTGGCAGGGCAGCCGGGAGGCCCCTGCCGGGACGCATGACGGATGGCGTTTTCTGGCCATTCGGGGCGGAGGGACCGTCCCTGCGGATACCATGCGCACAGGAACTACTAGCCTGAAGGGGGGCTTTTTTCTATCCCCTGCATGAGGTGGCGAGGGAATGAAGGGGAGGGCTCATGGCTGCCCGGTCCGTGGTGGTGTTCTTGTGCCCGTGCAGGCTTTCTGGCTGACAGCAGGAGTATTCTGCGGCAGAATGGGCGGCATGACCTGGACATTGGACGGCATTGCCGAGCATGAAAGCATCATCCGCCATAGCGTGTTCCGGACTCTGGCCGCCCCTGTGGAGGACGAGGCAGGAGCGATGGCCTTTCTGGCAGAGGTGGCCGTGCCGGATGCCACCCATAACTGCTGGGCCTTCCGTGTGGGAGGGCGGTATCGTGTCAGTGACGATGGCGAGCCATCCGGTACGGCGGGCCGTCCGATTCTTTCAGCCATAGAAGGGCAGGACTTTGACGGAGTCATGGTGGTCGTGACCCGCTGGTTTGGAGGCATCAAGCTGGGGGCCGGTGGTCTGGTCCGGGCCTATGGCGGTGCGGCAGCGGCCTGCCTGCGGGAGGCCGCCAGGATCGAGCGGGTGGAGCGTATCCGCCTTGGCTTTCATTGCCCCTTTCCCGTTTTTGCTGAGGTGGAAGCCAAACTGCCGGGCTGGAATGTGGAAACACGGCGCTGCGATTTTGGAGCGGCTGGTGCCACGATGGAGCTGGCTGTCCCCGTGCAGGAGCGCATGGCCGTGGAGGCCTGGTTGCGGGACCTGACACGGGGGCAGGAACCCGTCCGGGTGCTGGACGGGGAACCGGAAGGGTAAGAGACGGGGCTTCTGCTTTCGCTCCCGTTTCTGTCAGTTTTTCTTTCTGTCCTGCCGTTTGAGCTCTTCCGGTGAGGGGCCGGTGGCGTCAGGTGCCGTGTAGCGGGGAACACGCCCGTGATGGCCGAAATTGACGATCCGGGCCTCTTTCAGCCCATGCATGGAGAAGAGCATGCGGGCAAGCTGGAGTGCCAGTGCAGAGCCAATGAAGGGGCCGACAAGATAGATCCACACACCATGCAGGTTATGGGCCAGCGTATCGGGGGCCAGTGTCCGCATGAAATTCGTGCTGTTGCCGGAGAACCCGGCGATCAACGGGTTGGTGACGGCAAAATAGAAGGCGCAGATCCATGTCGTCAGATGCTGCAATTTCGGGCGTGAGGCCGTGAAATAGATGATCATGATCAGTCCCGCCGTGGCGATGGCTTCCATCAGGGCGGCAAGGCCGAGGCCGTAATTGCTGGAAGGGAATGTTCCGGCATAATTGATCTGGCTGACCATGGGCTGCCAGAAAGGCAGCAGCAGGCTGATCCCCAGGCAGGAAATGAGTGTCCCGCTGAAGGCCCCGACAAGTTGTGCCCCGAGATAACCCAGCGCATCTGGCCAACGGATTTTCTTTGTCAGGAAGAAGGCCAGCGTCACGGAGGGGTTGAGATGTGCACCGCTGACCTTGCCGAAGGGGGACAGTGTGGCGACTGTCCCTGCCAGCCCGAAGAACAGGCCGATCAGGACAGAGCGGATGATGGGATGCGGGGCCAGCATGGCCGCAAAGGGGGACCGGTCTGACGCCAGGATGGTGGTCGTGCTGATGCCGATGGTCAGCATGATGGCCGTGGCGATGGCCTCCATGGCATACAGTTTCCAGTGGAGGGGCTGGTCAGGGTGAGGTTTGCCAGCCAAGGGGCGGTCCACCAGTTCCCGGTGGGAAAACCGGATATGAGGCAGGTGGATATGGGGAAAGCGGACGTGGTGGGCGGCAAAACGCTTTTTATCGTCCGGCTGCGGAGGGGGAGAAGAGATGGTCATGCGGCCTCTCTTGTGAACAGATGGAGGAACTACCCATCATGTTTCAGAATTGCTGGCGGGCCGGTCAAGACAATAAAGATGATTTAATCTTTTCCAGCCGGGGAAAAGCGGCGGACGAGGTCGCTCAGATGTCCCGTTTCAGCAATGGTGAGGGCGTGAGGGGCTTTGGGGCGGGCGTTGGCGGTGCCTACATGGCGGGGGATGACTGCCTGCCGGAAGCCCAGCTTGGCAATTTCTTTCAGCCTGATGCCTGCCTGGCTGACCTGCCGGACTTCTCCGGAAAGACCGATCTCGCCAAAATAGGCTTCATCAGGGGCAGTGGGCTGGCCCGTGGCGGCGGAGATCAGGGCTGCGGCTACGGCAAGGTCGGCAGCCGGTTCGGTGACCTTCAGCCCGCCGGTGATGTTGAGGTGGACATCCAGGCTGCCTAGTTTCAGTCCGCAGCGCGCCTCCAGCACGGCCAGAACCATGTTCAGTCGGGAGCTGTCCCAGCCCAGTACGGCACGGCGGGCGGCTCCATCACCACTTTTGGCAGAAAGCAGGACCTGCACCTCCAGCAGGATGGGGCGTGTTCCCTCCAGCCCGGCAAAAACGGCAGAACCGGCAATATTGCCATGCCGTTCGGCCAGAAACAGGGCGGAAGGGTTGGGTACTTCCCGCAGGCCGGTATCGGTCATGGCGAAGACGCCGATCTCGTCCGTGGCTCCGAAACGGTTCTTGGCTGCCCGGAGAATGCGGAATTGATGGCCCCGGTCACCTTCAAAATACAGCACGGCATCGACCATATGTTCCAGCACACGGGGGCCGGCAAGGGCTCCTTCTTTCGTGACATGGCCGATGAGAATGAGGACAAACCCCAGTGTCTTGGCCAGACGGATCAGCTCGAAGGCACAGCTGCGGACCTGCGAGACCGAGCCGGGGGCACTGGCCACGCCTTCCAGCCACATGGTCTGGATGGAGTCGATGACGACGACCTGAAAAGCCCGTCTTTCTTCCAGCGAGGCCGTGATGTCATTGACATTGATGGAGGCGGCCAGCTCCAGCTGGTCCAGCGCCTTGGGGTCACGGTCCAGTTCCAGCCGCCGTGCCCGCAGGCGGATCTGGTCGATGGCCTCTTCCCCGGAGACATAGAGGACATTGTGCTGCGCTCTGGCGAGAGCGCAGGTCATCTGGAGCATGAGGGTGGATTTGCCGATGCCCGGGTCTCCGCCCACCAGCACGACCGAGCCGGGCACAAGCCCGCTGCCCAGCACCCGGTTCAGCTCCGCCATGTTCGTGTCCAGCCGGGCCGGAGGGGTGGCCTTGCCATCCAGCCGTGTCGTTTTCAGGCCCGCACCTTTTCGTGTGGTGGCGCTACGGCTGGGGGTGGCGGTTCTGGTTTCTTCCTCCAGAGTGTTCCACTCGCCGCACTGTTCGCAGCGGCCTGTCCATTTGGGGTATTGGGCCTGGCAGTTCTGGCAGACGAACAGGCTGGCAGGTTTCCGGGCCATGTCAGCGTTTTTCCGCAGGGTTGGCCGTCATGCCACTGGTGGGGATCGGGCCGTCCAGCCGCCCGTGGGTGAACTGATCGACAATCGGATTGCCACTGTGCATCAGCGTATTGGCCGGCCCCTGCCAGATGATTTTCCCCCCGTAGAGCATGGCGGCATGGTCGCCGATGCGGGTGACGGAGGTCATGTCATGGGTGATGGTCAGCGCCGTGGCCCCCCGCTGGGTGACGCAGCTGCTGATGAGACCATCGATTACGGCGGACATGATGGGGTCCAGCCCGGTCGTGGGTTCATCGAAGAAGAGGATGTCCGGTTGTCCGGCCAGGGCACGGGCCAGTCCGACACGTTTCTGCATGCCGCCGGAGAGCTCCGCCGGGTTGAGTGGAGCCACATGCGGTCCCAGCCCGACCTGTTCCAGCAGGCGCAGAGCTTCCTTCTCTTGCGTGGCCCGATCACGGCGCCGGCCATGGCTCTTGGCAGTGAGACCGAAAAGGACGTTGTCCATCACGCTCATGCTGTCAAACAGCGCAGCATTCTGGAACAGCATTCCGATCCGTTTCAGCAGGGTTCCACGTCGGCTGCGCGAGGCACCGATGATGTTCTCGCCATCAATCTCGATGGTGCCTTCATCAGGCTCGATCAATCCCAGGATGCAGCGTAACAGCAGGGACTTTCCGTTGCCGGATCCTCCGATGATGACTGTGGATTTCCCGGCTGGCACATCCAGATCAATCCCGTTGAGGATTGTCCGGTCTCCGAAGGATTTTCTCAGGCCACGGATGCGGAGGCGGGGCTGGCCAGACGGTGCTGCCGTCTGGGAAGAGGAGGAAGACGTCATCATGCGGTAAAGAAGAGATCCGTCAGCAGGTAGTCAAAGGCGAGAATCAGGATGGAGGAGGCGACGACGGTTGCTGTCGCCGCCCGGCCGACACCCTCGGCTCCACCCCGGCTGTTGTAGCCTTCGTAACAGCCCAGCAGGGTGATGAGAAATCCAAAGACAGCCGCCTTCAGCAGTCCGACCAGTACGTCATGGCTGTGCAGGGAGGCATGGGTGGCATGAATGTAGAGTGCGGGGCTGAAGCCAAGCTTCCCCACTGCAACGATGAAGCCCCCGGCAACGCCCAGGATGTCGGCGATCAGGACGAGGAACGGCAGGGCCAGGATACCTGCCACCAGGCGGGGCGTGACGAGATATTTGATTGGATCGGTTGCCAGTGTGTTCAGGGCGTCAATCTGGTCTGTGACCCTCATGGAGCCGATCTGTGCCGCAATGGCTGCCCCGATGCGGCCAGCCACCATGAGGCCTGCCAGAACTGGCCCCAGCTCTTTCGTGATGGACATGACCACGATGCCACCAACGGCATTCTGGGCATGGTACTGGCTGAAGCCGCTATAGGACTGCAAAGCGATGACAGCACCGGAAAATATGGCTGTCAGGGCCACGACAGGTAGCGAGAGAAAGCCGATCTCGACCAGGCAGGACAGAATGACCTGCCCGTAAACGGGCAGGCGGAAAATGCCTCCCAGCCCCCGCAGGGCGAACAGGCTGAGGGCCCCGGCATGGTGCAGGCCTCCCAGTATGCCACGGCCAAGAAAGATGAAGGGAAGGGATAGAGCTCTCACACGGTCTGCCTTTGTTCTCTGCCGGTCACCGCGATGGTGTGTTCTGCGGCCCTGCCGGGGTGCCTGCCTGCGGCGCCTGTGGGGCAGGCTGGGATGTAGCTGATGCCGGTGGTGCGGGGGTGGGGGCCTGTGGAACGGGGCTGGACGCAGGGGGTGTTGCTGCCGGTGTGGCGGGGGGCGCAACAGCGGGCACTGCGGGCCGGACGGGTGTCCCCGCCGTCTGTCCGGCTGCTGTTCCAGCAGGAGGGGTGGATGTTCCGGCAGCCTGCTTCGGTACATGGGGAACGGCAGGATTGTTCAGCCCCTGTGCCTGGCCATCCGGCTGGGGGGGCTGGGCGGCAGGTGCCGGTCCTGCGGCCTGTTTTGCCGGGGTGGCCTCTGGCGGGCTGGCGTGGGTGATGTGCTTTGTTCCCCCATCTTGCACGGTGCCTGTCACCTTGCTGAGCGTGACGCTGGCAGCATCGCTGGTGGTGATGCTGGCATTGTTGACCGTGGCCATGATGGAGGCATCTGCCTGCTGGGAGGCATTCAGTGTCAGGCTGTCAATCTGCCCTTCGGTAATGGAAAGATGGCTGCTGTCGGACATCTGGGCCGAAAAGGCGGAGAGAAGGGCGGTATCCACCTCAAGGTGGCTCCCCCCTGTGGCATTGAGCTGTGCTGCACGGTTCAGCTGGTGGATGTGGGCCTGTGTCGTGCCGGAGATGGACATGTCCAGCGATTCCACACGGTCCACCTGCAGGGACGCATCATCCAGATTGCTTTCCAGCGTGGTGAGTGTGCCACTGATGGTGATGTGGGCCTGTGGGCTGTCATGCAATGTCAGCGCCGTGTCGCTGGAGAGGTGCAGGGTCAGCCGTCCGCCTTTTGGGCAGTTGTGCAGGGCGAGGCGGATATGGCTTTCCGTCCCGTCCCGGGTTGTCTGGATATCCGGGGTGAGGCCGGTAGCCTCTTCGACCACCACGCTGTCTTTCAGGGCGGCATCAGCCCGGATATGGACCTGCGCACAGGGCACGCTGAGGTCCAGCTCGTCCGCATGGAGGGGAGTGCGCACATCGGCTGCCAGAGCGCTGCTGGCCATCAGGGTTCCACCCAGCATGGCACCAAGGCACATGCCGCGCCCGAGCAACAGGGAAAGACAGGTCTGGACGTTACGCATGTTCACTCAGGAACTCCCGGCTACAAGAGATGGCAGGATTGTACCGCCTGCGGAAACGGACAGGGCGCAGGCCCTGTCAGCCTGCCCCCGTTCATGATTCCGTCATTGATGGCTACCATTATAGGCAGCCTGACCGCATGAGGATAGCCCGCTTTATGGGCAGGTATGTGGCGGCAGGGGGGCGCTGCCCAGACAGTGATAATGGAAGCCGGCTTCCAGCCATTCATCTTTCCGCCATATCTGCCGGTAGTCCAGCACGAGCCTGCCACGCATCCGGGGGGCGAGCTGGCCCGGGGTGAGAGCGGCAAAGGTGGGCCATTCTGTCAGGACCAGCAGCATGTCAGCCCCCTCGGCGGCCTGAAGAGGGGTGGCGGTGTAGGTGATGCCTTTTGGCAGCAGGGTGCAGGCTGTCTCCATGCCCTGCGGGTCATGGGCCCGCAGCGTGGCACCGGCCTCGTGCAGCAGGGGGAGGATGGTCAGGGCTGGGGCCTGCCGCATGTCGTCCGTATGGGCCTTGAAGGTGAGCCCCAGTACGGCGATGGTACAGCGTGTGATGTCACCCCCGGCCAGAGCAAGGATGCGCTCGGCAAGGCGGCGTTTGCGGGCCTCATTGGCTGCGATGGTGGTTTCGATGAGTTGCGTGGGGGTTCCGGCCTGTCGTGCGGAGGTTGCCAGAGCCTGCGTATCCTTGGGGAAGCAGGAACCGCCATAGCCTGGCCCGGGTGTGAGAAAATGGGGGCCGATGCGGGGGTCCATCCCCATGCCACGGGTTACGTCGGCAATCTGGCCGCCTGTGGCTTCGCAGAGATCGGCCATCTCGTTGGCGAAAGTGACCTTCATGGCGAGGAAAGCATTGGCGGCGTATTTTGTCAGTTCCGCACTTTCCAGTCCCATGAAGAGCAGACGGCCCTCTGGCCCGGACAGGGGGGCGTAAAGTGTTTCCAGCAGGGTGCGGGCGGTGGAGGGAGCGCCCAGCTGTTCTTCCAGCCCGATGATGACGCGGTCCGGCTGCATGAAGTCGGCAATGGCGTGGCCTTCCCGCAGGAATTCGGGATTGGAGGCGATGTGAAAGGTCAGGTCGGGCCGGGCTTGCCGCACGATGGCGGCGACCTGCCGCCCTGTCCCGACCGGGACGGTGGATTTCGTGACGATCAGCAGGCCGTCAGGGGCATGGGTGGCAATGGCCCGTGCGGCGGCATGGACGTAACTCAGGTCAGCATGGCCGCTGCCCCGGCGGGTGGGTGTTCCCACAGCGATGAAGACGGCCCGGCTTTTCTGGAGGGCGGTGGCCAGATCACCAGAAAAGGCCAGCCGTCCCGCCTGCCGCTGTGCGGCAACCAGCTCTTCAAGCCCGGGTTCATAGATGGGCATGGTTCCGGTTTTCAGGCGGTCCAGCCGTGCAGGATCATGCTCGATGACAGTCACATTCGCCCCGAAGGCCGCCAGGCAGGCCCCTGATACCAGCCCGACGTAACCGCCGCCAATCATGGTGATGTGCATGGGGTCTCCTTCGGGCTGGAAAGAATGGAACGATCATTCTGTTTCTGTCAGGTGCAGGCGGTGCTGGCTAGGGGAAACACATCACTCCTCAATTGAAGGGCTGGTAGCGGAGGGACATCAGGACCATGTCGGCGTCGCTTTTGGGTTTGCCCCCCACGCCGGAGAAGGCCTGCACATGGGTGTGGGAATACTGCCCCCCCACCAGCAGGGTGCCATAATCACCCTTGGCGGCCGTGTACCAGAACCCCCCGGTTGCCTGCGCCACTGTGCGGATGTTGCCGGAGGCAGCACAGTTGGTGGCGAGTTCTGTAAAGCAGCCCCGCATGTCGAAACCACGGTTGCCATAGCCGTAATGGCTGCCATCTTCATCAAAGGAACGGCGGCTGAGGACAGTTTCTGCCCCGGCATAGGAATAGAGTTTCAGGGTCTTGAGAGGGTTGCCATAGAGGCCGAGCAGCAGGTTGGCTTCCGGCAGAGGCGTGACGGCACCGTTACGCCCGTAGGTATAATCCGGCATGTTGGACGTGCCGTAGCGGCCCAGGCCCGTGCCGACAAGGCCGGAGGCCTGGAAATACAGTTTCCTGTTGATGAGGGGCAGGACCATGCCGCCCCCGCCTCCACCGGCGATGCGGGTATGGTTGCTTCCTCCTCCCAGCGTGCTGGTCCGGTCCCGGAAGAAGCGCATGACGCCAGTAAGTTCGTAATGGCCCCAGCCGGGGTCGGCAGCGATCTTGGCGATGAGGTCCGGTGCCGGGTCGGTCGTGTAGTAGGTGGAAGGGTTGTTGACGTTCGTGCCGGTCAGCCGGTCGGTCGTGGTGCAGTGTCTGGCAGCGTTGGAGCAGGGAGATACACCAGCCGGGACGGCACTGGGGTTTTCGATGGATAGGCCAGCAGCGTAACGTTCCTCCTTGCCGAAGGTTTTGACAGCACGGAACTGGGCGTTGCGTGTCCAGTTGAAGCCGGGGACGTATTGGGCCTCGATGACCATGGGGGTCTGTTCGTCACGGGCCAGCAGGCCCTTGTTGTAGAGCGTGATGAGAGACCAGCTCTGCCCACCCAGCAGGTACCAGCCATCTTCGTGGTTCTTCAGTTCACCATAAACGACACGGGCACGCAGGACGTAGGAGTTCGACTGGCGGGAGTTGGATGATGAGCCGGAACCCTGGAAATCCGTCTCCACATAGGCATCGGCTACCAGTTTCCGGGTCAGCATCCCTTCTGCCAGCAGGGCCAGCCGGCTCTGCCGCTCTGTCTGGTGGAATTCGCTCATGTGGGAGGCAGGCTGGTTATGCCATGGAATGCCGTTATAGGCACTGGCAATATCGGCAGCACTGTTGCGGGAGCGCCAGACGCCTGCGGCCTCCAGATATCCCCCCAGAGTCAGGCGGATACCGCCAATCTGGAGCTGCCCCCGGCGCAGCGGGCTGTAAAGGTCTGGATGGGCGGGTGGAATGGCTGTCAGCTCGCCATAGGGGGTACTGGCCGTGCGGGAAGGGGTCAGGATGGCATTGTCACCAAGGCCGAATACATCGTCATGCCTGGTCCGGGAGGACGCCAGATGCCCCGCCGCGGCTGCCGGGCCAAGCAGCCTTTCCCGGGGGGCATAAGGGTCGGCCTCAATCAGTTCTCTCTGGCGGGCCAGTTCTGCACGGACACGCCGATTCTCGGCAGCCTGTTTCTGCTTCATGGCTTCGAGCTGGGCCTGCATGGCGTGTATCTGTTTTTCCATCAGGGCAATTGCATCATTGGTGCCGGCGGCATGGGCAGATGATGCGAAGTGTGATGCACTGTATGACAGAAATATTACTGTCATAAAACTGTAATGAAAGGGATTTATATTACATTTTTTTGTCAGTTTCACGAAAATCTCCCGCAGTCATCACATGCCTTCATGTCTATTTACTCATTTTTTTGTGTCAAAAAAGACTTTTCTTTGTCTTGTGGTATATTTTTATTGTCTGAAGCGTCGGCGAAGCTATAACGGCAGACAGGTGATCATTGCGTGTGCCGAGGGATTTATGCGTCCGACAGATAAACGTCTTCTCCGCTGGAAGAACTGCGGCAGGGCCTTCATGCTGGTGCTGTCCATTTCGTCAGCCCTGGCCGGGGTGGCCCGTGCGGAGGATGTGGAGATAACGGGCGCAGGGTCCAGCTTTGCTGCCCCCATCTATCAGAGCTGGAGCGTTCCGGCGGGAGAACAGGCAGGGCTTCAGGTCAATTATCAGACGGTCGGTTCCAGCGCCGGGCAGGATCAGGTCGTGGAACGTACGGTGGATTTTGGAGCATCCGACAAGCCGATGAGCCCGAATCGTCTGGCAGAGACGCATCTCTACCAGTTTCCGACCGTCATGAGTGGTGTGGTGCTGGTGGTCAATCTGCCCGGTGTTCCCGCCGGGGCATTGCGGCTGGACGGTCCGACACTGGCAGCCCTGTATGATGGTCGCATCACGGATTGGGACGACCCCCGCATCCAGGCTCTCAATCCCGGGGTGACGTTGCCGGATATGGGAGTCGTGGCCGTGCATCGGGCCGATGGTGCCGGGACGACCTATGTGTTCACATCCTACCTTTCCCGGACATCACCGGAGTGGGAGGCCCGTATCGGCGCAGGGACCCTTGTGGAGTGGGCTGGCGGTGCTGGAGCACGGGGCAATGACGGCATTGCCGCCCTTGTCCGTCAGACGGAAGGGAGCATCGGCTATGTGGAATATGCCTACGCCGCACAGAACCATCTGGGCATCGTGCAGATGAAGAATCATGATGGGCGGTTCGTGCTGCCATCCCTGAAGGGCTTCATTGACGCTGCTTCCGCAGCGGAATGGAAAGCGGAGGACCATTTTGCCGTCAATCTGCTGGACCAGCCCGGGGCGGAGAGTTGGCCCATCGTGTCAGCCACCTATGTTCTGGTGCCGGAAGATGCCGTGGACCGGCCCGAGGGGCAGGGTGTGAAGCGCTTCTTCAGCTGGGGGTTTGCCCATGGGGCAGAGATCAATGCCCGGTTGGGCTATGTGGGGCTGCCAAGCTCGGTCAGTGATGCCGTTTTGCGTGGCTGGCCTTCGAGCGCAGCAGGGAAGTAAGCAGGGAGACCTGCCCTTCATGCCGCAGGCCATGCCAGCTGAGGAGCGTATCGGCCAGAAAGGCCAGCAGGGCTGCCACGGTGCAGCCCAGTGCAGTGCCGAAGAGGGCCAGCAGCCAGAGTGATGTCGTGGCATCTCCCAGTGAGCCGACAAAGAGGGCGATGGCCGCACCGCAGGTCATGGCCCCGCCCAGCCCGTTGAGGATAATGGCAAGGTCCAGCACGACAATGCGGCGTGTCAGGCGTTTCTGGCGGGTTTTCAGCCGTTGCGGCGTGTCGTAGCTGTACTGGTGGTCCTGTTCGGAAGGAGGGGCGGCCAGCAGACGGTTGACATTGTCCAGATGGTCCGAGACACGGGCCAGCCTTGTATTGAAGATGTTGATCAGCGTGCCGATGCCGGAGAGCATGAAGACGGGGGTCAGGGCCATCTGGATGATGTGGGCGGCGTCGTCGATATTGTTCATCTGGGTAAGAAAGGGCAGGGTGTTCAGCAGGGGCACGGTCATGACGGTTCTGGTGGTTGTACGCCGGGACAGTATGCCGGATGAAGTCCGCTCAGGCCATGGGCCTGTGCAGGACCCGTATCCGGAACACCGGGGCCATGGGGGTGGGGTGATAATGCACAAGGGGCGCTGGATGAGCAACAGAACTGTGAAGGTGGTGGCCGGGTATCCGTGCTGGCCCCGGCTGCGACCGCTGGTCCTGCTGGCCTGCCTGGCCTGCCTGGCCGGGCTGGTGGCTCCGGCCATGGCAGAAGAGCCGGAGGGGGTGTCTCCGGCCTGTCCGCCTGCGGTCCGGCAGGTGGAGCTGGCCTGCCAGAGCTGGACGGAGATTGGCGCCGGCCTTAAAGCCGGGACCAGAACGGTCATTATCCCGGTTGGTGGTACGGAGCAGAGCGGGCCTTACATGGCAGTGGGCAAGCATGATGTGCGGGCCCGTGTTCTGGCGGACAGGATTGCCCGCAGGGTAGGGCAAACCCTGGTGGCCCCCGTGCTGGCCTATGTGCCGGAAGGCTCGACCCGGCCCCGCACAGGCCACATGCGGTTTGCCGGGACACTCTCCATTCCACCAGCCGTTTTTGCCGGGCTGGTGGAAGGAGCGGCGGAAAGCCTGAGGGCGCAGGGCTTCACCACCATTGTGCTGCTGGGGGACCATGGTGGTTATCAGGCCCAGCTGGCTGCTCTGGCACAGAGGCTGAACAGGCGCTGGGCTGGTGAAGGGGCGGCAAGGGTGCTGTATGTCGGAACCTATTATGATGTCGTGGCCGGACAGTACGCAGATTACCTGCGCCGACAGGGCCATGGTGTGGCTTTGGGGAAACATGCCGACATAAGCGATACATCCCTCATGTTGGCCGTGGATCCGTCCCTTGTGCGGGAGGGGCTTCTGAGGCAGGCTGGAAAACCGGATTCTGCCGATGGTGTCTATGGTGGTGACCCGCGGCAGGCAACGGCTGAACTTGGCCGGGTCGGCACAGCCATGCAGGTGCAGGCCGCCGTTGAGGCCATTTCGTCTTTCAACAGGAGACACCCATGAGGCTCAAAATTTCGTTTCTGGCAATGGGGGCATTACTGGCTGCGGGGGCAGCGCAGGCCCAGCAGACGGCCAACCATCCTGACCCGCAGGATGAACCGATTGCTGCCGATTCGCCAAAGCCTTTTCCGGATGGTGATCCATCCGCCACGGCAAAGGCACCACCTGCACCATCTGGTGCCGTGACGGAGCAGGCGCTGGTCGTACAGACCATTCCGGGCATGCCGCCCGTGCCGGACATTCACAACATTTACAGTGAAGCCAGCGGCCCGGACAAACTGTCCCCCGTCGTGGCGCATGATCTGGAGCGGATCTATGTGCCCAACCTGCGTGGCAACAGTGTCTCCGTGATCGACCCGAAGACCTACAAGGTCGTGGATACGTTCCCGGTGGGGCGGTCCCCCCAGCACGTCGTCCCCTCATGGGACCTGCGGACCCTGTGGGTGACCAACAACAGCGAGGGCCACACGGATGGCTCCCTGACACCGATCGACCCGCTGACAGGCAAGCCCGGCAAGGCCATTGCCGTGGATGACCCCTACAATATGTATTTCACACCGGACGGGCAGAATGCCATCGTTGTGGCAGAAGCCCATCGCCGTCTGGATTTCCGTGATCCGCACAGCATGGTGCTGAAAGGGTCTGTCGAGGCTCCGCTCTGTGAGGGCATCAATCATGCTGCCTTCTCGGCAGATGGGCGTTATGCGATCTTCACCTGCGAATTCGGGCGCTATCTGGCCAAGGTGGATACGGTCAACCGTACCCTTCTGGGGATGCTGAAACTCTCCAAGGGGGGGATGCCGCAGGATGTTCTCGCCGCACCGGATGGGCATAAATTCTATGTGGCCGACATGCATGCTGATGGCGTGTTCATCATTGATGGCGACAGCTTCAGGGAGACGGGTTTCATTCCCACGGGGCTGGGGACGCATGGGCTGTATCCGAGCCGTGATGCAAAGCTGCTTTATGTTGCCAACCGTGGGTCCCACATGGTGCATGGGCCACGCCACAGCAAGGGCAGTGTGTCCGTCGTGGATATGGCAACGGACAAGGTGTTGAAGACCTGGCCCATTCCCGGTGGTGGCAGCCCGGACATGGGCAATGTCAGTGCGGATGGCAGAACACTCTGGCTCTCCGGCCGTTTTGATGATGTCGTCTATGCCATTGATACGGAAAGCGGTGCCATGAAACAGATTCCTGTCGGGGCAGAACCGCATGGTCTGACAGTCTGGCCTCAGCCGGGTCGCTACAGCATTGGCCATACGGGCATCATGCGCTGAGAAACCAGACAGGGGTTACTCCCTCTCATGGAGCTTTTTCAGGAAAAGGAGGCTTTGGCCTCCTTTTTTTGTGTCTGGCTGCGGAGGGGGAGGAGAAAATGGTTTCTGTAAAGTTAATATATTGTTAAAATAAGAAGGGACGCATTGCGTCCAGTCATTATGGGATGCTCATCCCGACAGATGGTCTGCATGATTGTGTTTTCCTGACGGAAACGAAAGGAAGTGCCGTGCGTTTTCTCCTGCTGGTTCCCCTGCTGGTAACGCTGGCCTATTATGCGTTTCTCTCGCCAGTTCTTTACAGAACACAGACCGTCCTTGTCGTGGAGAAGCCCGATAGCAGGGGGAGTGGCGGGGGAGTTTTTACAGGCCCGGATGGCCGGAATGAGGGGAATTATCTCTTCCAGGCTTTCGTGCTGTCCTATGAGGAATTCAGGGCCCTCAGGGCGAACGTGAATCTTGCAGAGGCGTATGATTTCACAGATCCCGTCCAGAGTTTCGGGGGCGTTCTGTCGCTGTTTTCGCACGATGATCATGCTCTCTACCGCTATTATGACCGTTACATCGTGGATATTGATGTCGGGAAGAAGAATGGCCTCGTACAATTTACCCTTCGGGCCCCTTCTGCGGCTCTCGCCGAACGTCTGACAGGGCAGATACTTGGCGATGCTCGGGCCCGGCTGGCTCGCCTGAATGTCGAGCCGGATGATCTGTTGCTGCATGAGCATGAGGCCTCCATCAACAGGATCAGGCAGGTCATGGCTCATGATGAGCAGGTGATTGCCGACAATATCCTGTCTTCCGGCATTTATGAGGGCAGCGGCTTTTACGATACGGTGTTGAAGACGCAGTTCCGGCTGATGGCGGACCAGGCAGCCCTGAAGGGCAGGCAGGCGGCCCTTCATGAGGATGTGGACCATGCCGCACAAGCCATGCACAGGGAGGTGATGGCCTATGAGGGCGAGCAGGAGGTTCTGCGCCAACGGAGCGTGACACCACGGCATGTCATCCTGGAAAATGATCGTCTGATTCGTGAGGTCAGGTCCCTTTCCAGTATTCTGGATGCCGAAATGGCCGCCTGTGAGACTGTCAGGACAAATGCCATCATGGGGCATTACTTCCTGAAAACCGTCAGCGGGCCTGTTGTGGAGGACACGCCTCTCAGACCGGCCTTCTGGTGGAGTAGCGCCATTGCGCTGGTCGCAGGGCTGGTCCTGTATGTTGCTCTGGCTTGATGATGAGGGGCCCGTTTTTCTGTTCTCTGGCGTTCATGGCCCTGCTGGTGCCGGTTCTGGCAGGGTGTGACCTGCCCAGTGGCGGCCCAGGCGTGAAGGAGCTGACAGCCCAGCCCCAGAGGCAGGACAGCAGGCGGCTTTTTTCTGGCCTTGTGATGCAGGACATTACCCTGAGAGAGGCCACGATCATGGCCGGGCAGATGCGGGAGGCAGAAAAGCTGCGGGTCCGGCAGGCCATATGGGCCATTGATGCAGGGCACAGCACCCGGGATCCAGTCATCCATGTGGGGGATGATCTCAGCGTGTCCATTCTTTCGTTTGCTGGAGGGGGAGACACGCCAGCCATCATGAAGCTGGGGCATTTTCCCGTATTGCGGGATGGCATGGTCACCCTGCCTTATGTGGGGGCTGTCCGGGTGGTGTCCCTGACCTATGCCAGCATCCAGCAGAAGCTGTCCCGCCTTTATGCGGCACAGCGTGTGTTCAGCCATCCGTCAGTCATCGTGCAGGAGGAAGCACCGGATGGCCGGTGGGAAGCTGATTCCGTACTTGTACTGGGTGAAGTGAAGACACCCGGGGAGGTGCGGTGGCAGCCTGGCGGACTGATGTTGGCCCATGTTCTGGCGGAAGCCATGGGGGGAGGCCCGCCTGTGCCCGCCGGAGGGCCCAGTGATGGGCAGCCTGTGTCTGTTCGGCCTGAAACTGTGGTGTCTGTTGTCAGACATGGGCAGGTGGTTGGAGCCCTGCCGCTGGATGATGGGCTGGTGAATGACATTCATCTGGCCCCACATGACCGGGTGATCGTGAAGAAGGAGGCCTCCATCAGGATTCCGGTTCTGGGTGGGGGAGCATCACGGCCGGGTATCTATTCTTTCGGAACATGTCCGACACTGGCGGACATTCTGGCCATATCAGGCGGCCTGCAACGGGACGCCGCCTCCAGCCGGGCCATTTTCGTGCTGCGACGGGATCATGACACGCCTCATCTGTTGAAAATCCGTTTTGACCGGACCTACGGCCTGTTTGTCGCACAGAGTTTCCTGCTGGAGGATGGTGATGTCGTCTATGTCGCCGAGTCATCATGGGTGCCTTATTTCAAGGTTTTTTCCCTCATGCTTCAGGCGGGGGTTCTGGCCTCCATTGCCCGATGAACGGGCAGGAGGAAGAAGGGGCGATACCGTTTGATTTTTCTCCCTACAGGGACATTCTGGGAGGCGTGGATGGGGAGATCACGTCATTCGAGACCCTCAACCGGTTTCTGGAGCGGGAGGAAACTGATGGCGGTGCATCGGGCGATGGATTCAGACGGCTGCCTCTCCAGATCATGCGGTTTGATACGGACTGGAAGAAGATCATCCGCCATCTGGTCTGGCAGGCATGTCCCAAAGGGGGGCAGAGACAGCCGGGTTGGGTAAGAATCATGGCCCGACGGCGGCGGAAAATGCTGCTTGTCTCCCTGCTGGTGGCCGGTTTCATGTTCAGCCTGGCCAGTGGGACCCTGTTTCCCGATCTGGACGACCATGAAATCCTGCCATGCCTTTATGCGGCCCTGTACCTGCTGTTCACCTTTCTTGCGACATATGCCTTCGTGAAGATGGTTGTCGGTTACCGGCTGGCCCGCCGGGGGGCAGCGGGGAATCCTTGCCATCCGGCACACAGGGCCAGGGAGCCGGGGCCGGAAGAGCGCTGTGCCATTCTGTACCCCGTCCATCATGAGGAGATGCACCGGGTCGGGGCGGGCATGGCATCCCTGATCGAGACACTCAGCCAGGATGTGCCAGAGAAGCTCCACCATTATGACCTGTATCTGCTGTCGGACAGTACGGACGTACGACATGTCCTGACCGAACAGGCCACCCTCTATCATTTGAGGCAGCGTTATCCGGGTGTGACAGTCCGGTACCGGCGCAGGGCACACAATGCCAATGCCAAACTGGGTAACGTCACGGACTTTCTTCGCCGGTGGGGACGGGATTATGCCTGTTTCTACGTGATGGATGCTGATTCCATCGTGTCGGGGGCCTGTGTCCATCAGTGTCTGGAAATGATGGCAGGCAACCCGCATGTCGGCATTATCCAGACCAGCCCGCTGCCTGTCCTGCGGCAATCCTTTTTCGGGCGGCTCATGCAGTTCAGCAGCCACCTCCAGGGAGCTGTCTTTCCCCAGGCGGTGGAGGCTCTTTCCATGGGGCATGGCAGCTATATCGGGCACAATGCCATCATACGGACGGATGCCTTCATCAAGCATTGCCTGTTGCCGGATTTTCCGGGGGAAAGGCCATGGGGCGGCAGGCCGCTCTCACATGATACTGCCGAGGCCGCCATGATGGGGCGGGCAGGCCATGAAGTCTGGTTTCTTGCGGATGTCAGGGGCAGTTATGAGGAGCTCCCGGCCAATCTTTCGGGCTTTCTGGCCCGTGAGAACAGATGGATGCAGGGCAATTTCCAGAATGTCCGCTTTCTGTCGGCAGACAGGGTTCAGGGGGTGCACAGGGAAACCCTGCTGATGGGGGCACTGGCCTATTTCATGGCGCCGCTCAGTGTTCTGTTCATGGTGTCATCCGTTTATACGCTGGCCCATCTGGAGGCGGGCATGGGGGCAGAGGGAACGGGGGAGCTGGAGAGTGTGAGGCTGGCCTTTGCCGGACTGTTCGTGCTGGCCATGATCTTCCTGCTGTCGCCAAGGCTGATTGCCCTGGCCGTTGCCATGCGGCGTCCTGTGGCCAGGCAGTATGGTGGTCGTGGCAGATTATTGCTCAGTTTCCTGCTGGAGATGCTGTTTGCCTTTCTGCTCAATCCGGTTCTCATGTGCTTCATCGTGAAGTTCCTGCTGGCCTGTTTCAGGCGGTCATCCGTCCGTTGGGCTGGGCAGCAGAGAGATGATGCCCCACTGACATTCCGGAGTTGCCTGCAGGATTACGGATGGTGTTCTGCCCTTGGTCTGGCGGGGGCCTGGGGGCTGGTGCAGGTGCTGGAGAAGCAGTTTGCTTACGGCGCTACCCTGCTGGATCATCTTTCAGAGGGAGTTCTGTCAGGGGAGGCGCTACTGGTCTGGTTTCTGCCGGTGATTGCCGGTCTCGTTCTGGCGCCTTTCACAGCATACCTGACCAGCCGGACATCAGCACTGGTCAATCGTTGCAGGTGGTTCCTCATCCCGGAAGAAGAGTCGGAACCCGCTGTCATCCGCTGCCTGAAGGCAGCTCTCGTGTGGCTTGGGAGCTGCTTTCCACCAGCGGATGGTGCCATCCTTCGCCATGCCTTGGAGAGTCCCCTGTTCTATGTGTCCCATTATCGGCAGATCCGTCATCGGCGGGCCGTGGCGGAAAGGCTTCTGCCAGCCATCAGGGCCGGGCATGAGCTGGACAGGCGCAGCCTGCTGCTTGCCCTGAATGAACGGGCGTGTTTCGTGGCGCTGGTGAAAGCCCATTTCCGGGCCCAGGGCTATTATGGCCTGTAGTCTTTCAGGGAGTGGCCGGTTTCTGCAGGGATGTGGGCGTCACGGTGCTGATGTTGTTCAGAATGGACGGGAAGAGCAGGTTTCCAACCATGGTGAGCGGGATTGAGACCAGAAACCACAGGATGGTGATTGTGACCGTGCGGGCGACGCTACTTTTCAGGGAGCGGACGACCGTGCCCATTTCTTCGTCCCAGAAAGTCGTTCTGGTGCGTCTGTAGCGTATGTAATGGATGAGGCCTGCCAGCGGTGACAGGACATCCATGCCCCCCATATAGGCGGCAACATAGATGAGATAGTTGCGTTTCAGGCAGGTGGAAAGATCGAGGGGGCGGCCATTGGTACGGTAGGGTTTGATGCCGAGGAGGTGCTTGCCCAGCGTATTGCCGAACCAGGCGCAGACAAGGGCATCCAGCACCATGGAGAGGGGAAAGATGAGCAGCAGGCTGGCGATGAGGGTATCCCAGCGTGGCATCATGGGGCTGAAGGATGCACTGCCGATTTTCTGCAATGTGGGAAATATGTCTTCCAGCTGGTGGATGGAACCATAGACTGGCAGCATGAGAAGGCTTCCGTAGATGTCCAGATCAATGCTGCGGGCTATCAGGCGGTTCCACGGGCCTGCTTTGGGATGGTCGGATGGGGCGGGATGTGTAGTCATGGCCTATCATGGTCTGTGAAAGAGTGAACTGGGGACGGTAGGCAGCAATTATGTCTTTAAGACGGATATGGGCCAATGCTATGGGCCAGTGCTGCCTGCCCGGGGTACGGGGACAGGTTCCGGGGCTGTCTGGCAATCATGAAAGGGAGGGTAAGCGGATGGCGCGGCATATCGGCAGGATGATGATGGCTGTGTTTGCCATGGTGAGCGGGATGGTCTTTCTGGCCTCTCCTGTTCGGGCGGCGGAGAGCACACCGGTCGTGACCAGTCATACAACGGCTACCCTTGTCAGTGCGGTGGATGCTGTTGGGCAGGAGGAGAGTCAGGCTGAAGGGGGCACGCTGCGGGTCGGGCTGAGGCTCCAGCTGAAGCCCGGCTGGCACACATACTGGCAGAATCCCGGTGATGCCGGTGAGGCGCCGCATGTCCATGTCATGGTGAGTGGCAGCCGGTCCGGCGGGACGGACACGGTCGCATGGCCCGTGCCGGAGCGCATTCCAGAGGGCGGGTTGATGGCCTATGCCTACCAGGGGGATGTGCTGCTGCCTGTGCGGGTTCCCCTCCAGGGGCGGGGGGCAGGTGCGGTGCAGGTCACGGCCCGTGCAGACTGGCTGGTCTGTGCGGATGTCTGCGTGCCCGAAAAAGGCGTCTTTTCCCTTGCATTGCCTGCTGTTGCCTCGGATGTTGTGCCGGATGCTGCCGAGGCAGCCCTGTTCCGTCGGGCTGATGCGGCCATGCCCCAGCCTTCCCCCTTTGAGGCCCGTCTTGGCCCCGATGGTCTGCTGACCCTGCATGGAGCTGGCCTTTCGCCCGATACGGTGCGGCAGGCCTGGTTTCTGCCACAGGAGGGCGGCGTGATCGCCCAGAATGCGCCGCAGCCCCTGTCTGTCCAGACCGGGCAGCTGGCTCTGACACTGAAGCCGGATTCCTACGCCCATCCGCCTTTCTGGCAGAAACCGCTGGCTGGTGTTGTCGTGCTGGTGGATGCTGCTGGCAGCCGGTCGGCCCTTCAGGTAACGGCGGTTCCAGTGTCTGGCGCCAGTCCGGCTGTTCCCGTCGTGGCTGCCACCGGGAACAGGGAACGGCCCGTCTGGAGCAGCCTGCTCTCGGCTTTTCTGGGGGGTGTCATTCTCAATCTCATGCCTTGCGTGTTTCCCGTGCTGGCCATGAAGATCCTCTCCTTTGTCCATATGGGGGGAGCTGGCTGGCGGACACGCTGGCGGAGTGCAGCCTTTTACACTCTGGGCATCATGGGCTGCTTTGCCCTTCTTGGTGCCCTGATGATGGCCCTGCGTTATGGAGGCTCTTCCGTGGGGTGGGGGTTCCAGTTCCAGTCTTCCGCTTTTGTTGTGGGGGTTGGCTGGCTGCTGTTTGTCATGGCGCTCAATCTGCTGGGTGTGTTCCAGATAACGGGGGGGCGCCTGGCCGGGCGGGCCGGGCAGATGGCCGCAGGGCATGGTCCGGCCAGTGATCTTCTGGCGGGCCTGTTGGCGGTGATCGTGGCCACGCCCTGTACGGCACCTTTCATGGGGGTCGCCATTGCTGTAGCACTGGGTGGGCCGATCTGGTCTGGCCTGCTGATCTTTCTCTCCATGGGGCTGGGGCTGGCAGCACCTTATGGCGTGCTGGCACTTGTGCCGGGACTGGCCCAGCGTCTGCCACGTCCCGGTGGCTGGATGGAACGTCTGAAACAGCTGCTGGCTTTTCCTTTGCTGGCCAGTTGCGTGTGGCTGCTCTGGGTGGCGGTGCTTCAGCGTGGGGGAGATGCAGTACTGCTGATGGCCGGAGGGGCCGTGCTTCTGGGGCTGGGGAGCTGGCTGTACGGGCTGGCGCAGCAGCGGGCCATGCTGGGGCAGGCACCCCGTTTCGTGCTGGGCTGCCGCCTGCTTGCCTTGCTGTGCCTGCTGGTCTGTCTTGCCGGGCTGGGGCGCAGTGTGGTGATGGATGATGAGTCTGGCTCTCCCGTCGCAGCCACCGGAAAGACCGGAGCAGCGATACAGGGACAGGGTGGCCCTACCATTGAACCGTTTTCGGCAGAGCGTCTGGCTGCTCTGAGGGCCGCAGGGCAGCCAGTTTTTGTGGACATGACAGCCTCCTGGTGTGTGACCTGCATGGTCAATGAGCACGTGGCGCTGGATGTTCCGTCTGTCCGGCAGGCATTCCGGCAGCATGGCGTGACCATCCTGCGGGGCGACTGGACCCGCCGGGACGAGCGGATCACGGCGTTTCTTAGGGCCCATGATCGTGATGGGGTACCGCTATACCTGTATTATCCTTCTGGGGGAGCGGAGCAGGTGTTGCCACAGATTCTTACACCCGGCCTTGTATTGGATGTGCTTTCACCCGCCGGGAAGCGTGGAAAGGAGGAATGATTCCAGAGGTATGATATTTACTTTTCATTAGTAAATTGTAAATATTCCAGTCATTCTCTACCCGGAGTGGGCAGGGTGCAGTGGTGGGCTGGGAGATTGACTGGTGGCGGGGCGAATCATTTTTCTGAACTGCTTCCCACGGGATCTCGTTTCTGGCGGCATCAAGACAGTCTACCGCCACGCTTTCCTGCTCCGTCAGGCGGGATTTCAGGCGCAGGTCCTGCAGTCCGAAGGCTTGCCGTCATGGTTGGGGCAGGAGATGCTGCCGCTGGTCTGCAGGGATGTGAAGGACCTTGCAGAAGAGGATATGGTCGTTTTTCCCGAAGTGCTGGATGGATGGTATGCGGACATGATCCGCCAGCCCATGGCCGGGAAGAAGATCATCTTCTGTCAGAATCCCTATTATTTCTTCACATACAGGCCATCAGTTGAAAAATTGAGGGACTGGGGCGTGACGCAGGTTCTGGCTCCGGGGATGGAGGCAGCGCATCTGATCCAGCGGGTGCTGGGACTGGAGGCTGTTCCTGTCACATCGCCCGTGGTGGATGGAGCTGTGTTCAGGCCACGGCAGAAAAAACTCCAGATCCTTTGTGCTGAGTGGAAATGGCCCCATCAGGGAGGGATACCAGCCTATGTCTGCCTGTTCCGTGACATGCTGTCGTTGAAGTATCCCCAGTTTTCCAACGTTCCGTGGATCCCTCTGAAAAAGAAGGGTGAGGCGGAGGTGGCGGCCCTCATGGGTGAGTCCGCTGTCTGTCTTGCTCTGGGACGGATGGAGGCTCTTGGCATCACGGCGTTGGAGGCCATGGCGGCAGGCTGCCTTGTCGTGGGGTATCATGGCGGTGGTGGGCGCGAGTACGCCACGCCGCAGAACGGGTTCTGGCATTCCCCGGAGGATATGGAAGGCATCGTGGACTCCCTGGCCATGGCGCTGGAGGGATATGTTTCCGGCAGTTCCGCTCTGCTGAAGATAGTGGAACAGGGGCGGTGTACGGCCCGGGCCTATGCGCCAGAGAGGGTCAGTGCGCAGATACGGCAGGTCTATGGATGTCTCTGCGGATGAGACTGCTGCCGGGGGCAGGAAAAAGCTGTACGGCAGGGATGTTTTCGTCACTCGTTAACGATATAAAAGACATTCATTAATCAATGGCGTCTTCTGGTTGTCAGAGAGACATGGATGGCGGCGGGTTTTCCGACAGGCCGCCTGGGAGGGTGAGACGATGCTGGACCGCTTTGTAGCTTACAATGCCCGGATGACAGGAGACGAGGTGGCGTTTGGCAGCCTGTCCCGGAAGCGGTCCTATGCCCTGCTGGAGGCAACGGTCAGTCGTCTGGCCCATGCGCTGGAGGGGCTGCGCTCCCTCAATCTTCGTCGTGTGGCCGTGCAGTGCCCCGATACATGGCGGCACTGGGCACTGACCCTGGCGCTTGGCCGGCTGGGGCTTGTATCTGCTTCCCTGTCCAATGGGGATGTTTCGGAGGAGGAGCTGGCCACCCTGCGCCCGGACCTCATCATCCTCCACGGTCCGGGCGGCCTGCTTCCCGGTGAGGGGCGTCTGGCTCTCGGTGAGGACTGGTTCAGCCGTGCCCTCGCCAATGTGGAGGATGATGATGCGTCCTGTTACTACCCGCCTGTCCCTGTGGAGCGGTCGGCCCCATGCCGTGCTGCCCTGGCCAGCGGGACAGGCCGGGAGCCACATCTGCTGGAGCTGAGCTTCGGTGAGGTGGAGGAGCAGCTGCACCGGATCATCTATCATGACATGGTAGAGTATTTTACCCGCATGGGCAGGGGCCAGAGCCGTATGGTGGGCAAGCCACAGCTGCTCTGCACGGTTGGCCCGCAATCTTTGAGCGGGTTTCTCATGATGGGGGCCGCCCTTGCAGGTGGCACCACGCTGCGGAGCAGCGATGCCCAGAATATCGGGACGGAAGTCATGCAGGCGCCTGCCCTCATGATCGTCATGACGCCGGTTCATCTCAGGCATCTTCTGCGTGCCCTGCCACCACAGGGGCGTCCCATGAGCCATATCTATCTCAGCATCGTGGGGGGCAGGCTGTCCGACAGTCTTCTGAAGGAGACCACAGAACGTTTCACGCCGCATGTTCAGGTCGTGTACGGGACGGATGAAAGCGGCCTGGTGGCGGCCATGCCTGCCGATCAGCGCAGGAGCGAGGATGATGTCGGTGCTCCCCTGCCGTGGGTGGATGTCGAGATCGTGGATGCCGGGGGCAACAGGGTACCGGCAGAAGAGGTGGGTGAGATCCGCATCCGTGGCGGTGGTGTTGTCCGGGGCTATGTGGATGACAACCCGGCGACGGAACAGCGCTTCCGGGATGGCTGGTTTTACCCGGGAGACCGGGGCTTCATGTCAGCCAGAGGTGGGTTGCACCTGCGGGGGCGAATGGATGCGCTGGTAAATGCCGGTGGCGCCAAGTTCGACCTGGAGGTGGTGGAAGACATCCTGCGCTCCGAAACACGGATCAGGGACGTGGGTGTTTTCATGATGACGGACGGGCAGGGGCAGGAACGGTTTTATGCGGCCATCGTGTCTCATGAGTCGTTTGATGAGCAGGCCCTGTCTGCCCGCCTGCGGAAGCGTTACCCTGCACTGCCGCCGGTCGTCATGATCTGGGTGCCGGAAATCCCACGCACACAGGAGGGCCACGTGGACAGACGCAGGCTGGAAGCGACGCTGAAGGACTATATCCAGCGTGGGCTGCACAGAGGGCAGGCCTGACCTTTTCATGATGCAGGATAGCTGCTGGACCAACCGGGAACAGGAAACAGATCATTCATGAGCCAGACATACACTTCCGATGAAATCGCCATCATTGGTGTTGGCTGTATTCTGCCAGCCGGGCTGGGGGACAGGGATGCCCTCTGGCAGTTTCTGCTGGAGCGTCGGGATGGCTGCGTGCCTGTTCCTGATGACCGCTGGGGGCGCAGACGGTTCTATGACCCGGTTGACCAGACCCCGGGCAAGACGACCATGCAGTATGGTCATTTCGTAAGGCCGGAAGACCATCAGTTCGAGCCCCTGTTTTTTGGCATTTCTCCCCGTGAGGGGATGGTGATGGACATCCAGCAGCGTGTTCTGCTCGATGTGAGCTGGCGTGCCATGGAGAATGCCGGTGTGATTCCCCGTACGCTCGAGGGCAGCAGGACGGGTGTTTTCATGGGCAGCTTCACACAGGACCAGCTCGTCCAGTGTGGCAGCCCTTTCATGCAGTCGCAGATTCGTGACCAGTTTGCGGCGGTGTCTTCCTGCATGACCATGTATGCGGCCCGTCTTGCCCATGTGTTCGGGCTGCAGGGGCCAGCCATTGCCATGGATACAGCCTGTTCATCCTCGCTGGTGGCCATGCATCAGGCCTGCAACAGTCTGCGTCTTGGTGAGTGTGACGTGGCTCTGGCAGGTGGCGTGAACTTCATGGTGATCCCGCAGACGGCCATGCTCATGACCAAGGGCCATTTTCTGGCCAAGGATGGCCTGTCAAAATCTTTTGCGGCAGATGCGGATGGCTATGGGCGTGGTGAGGGCTGCGTGGTCCTCATGCTCAAGCGCCTGAAGGATGCCATGCGGGATGGGGATGACATACGGGGTGTCGTGTGCAGCTCCGGTGTGAACCAGGATGGCCGGACTCCGGTTCTGACCATGCCGGATGCCGGGGCGCAGGAGGCGTTGATCCGGGATGTGCTGCGTCGGGCGAATGTGGCAGCGCGGGATGTGGCCTATGTCGAGGCACATGGCACGGGGACGCCTGTTGGCGATCCGATCGAGGCCAAGGCCATTGCACGGGCCATCGGGCAGTACCAGCCGGAGGGAAGCAGCATTCTCGTTGGCTCGGTAAAGGCCAATCTGGGGCATATGGAAGCGGCAGCTGGTGCTGTGGCTGTTCTCAAGACCATGCTGTGTCTGGAACATGGCATGGTGCCCGGACAGGCGAACCTGAAGGAGCTGAACCCTGCCATTCCGTTCGAGGAGTATCGCGTACAGGTGGCGCAGGGAGAGGCCACGGCTCTGCCTGAGCGGGAAAAGCTGTATGCGGTTGTCAATTCCTTCGGTTATGGCGGGACGAATGCCGTGGCCCTGCTGCGCCGCCCGACCGAGGCGGAGCGGAAGGTGGCCCAGCGTCGGGCCGTGCGGGATCATCGGCTGAAAGGCGTTCGTCCGGCGGGTTTCATGCAGCGTGTGCCGCTGCTGCTCAGTACGTTTGCGGAGCCCTCGCTGGGCTATATGGCCAAAGCGTATGCTGAACGGCTGGAAGGTGGGCAGGCCGGGCATGGCCTGTGGGAGGCTCTCTGCTTCTCGGCAGCCCGGTACAGGGCACGGTTCCGGCAGCGGGCGGTGATCCTCCCGGCCCGGGGAGAGGATGAGATCCCCCAGGCCCATGAGGCCTTGCAGGCTTTGGCCGAAGGGCGGACCCATCCGGCCCTGTTCACGGGCAAGGCTGTCGTGGATGAGGCTGTAAAACCGGTTTTCCTTTTTTCCGGCATGGGGCCGCAATGGTGGGGGATGGGCCGCCATCTCCTGCGCAAGGGGCCGCCGGAGGTTCGTGCGCTGGCCCGGCGCTGTGATGAACTGTTCATGAAGATGGCAGGGTGGTCCCTGCGGGCTGAACTGCTGAAGCCGGAACAGAAATCCCGTATTCAGGAGACGGAAGTTGCCCAGCCTGCCATTTTCCTTGTGCAGATATGTCTGGCAGCTTTTTTTGCCCGGCATGGCGTAACGCCGGGCGCCATTGTCGGCCATAGCGTGGGAGAGGTGGCAGCGGCGCATGTCAGTGGGGCACTGACGCTGGAAGACGCCGTGACAGTCATTTATCACCGCAGCCGCCTTCAGGCGACGTTGGCAGGCCGGGGCACCATGCTGGCTGTCGGCATGGGCCGCAGCCTGCTGGAAGAACGGCTGGAGGCCTTCGGTGGCAGGCTCTCTGTGGCTGCCATCAATAGCAGTGAGTCCTGCACGGTGGCTGGCCCCCGTGATGACCTTGCCGTGCTGGAGGCAGACTGCCAGAGGGAAGGCGTGTTTGCCCGGTTCCTGAAGGTGGATGTGCCCTATCACAGTCCTGACATGGCTGCGATCGAGGCAGAGATGTTGTCCTCCCTGGCCCATCTCCAGCCCAGTGCTCCAGCGATTCCGCTCTATTCCACCGTTACGGGCAGGTTGTGGGACGATGGGGCGCTGCATGATGGTGCCTACTGGTACGCCAATGCCCGGGAGCCGGTCCTGTTCCATGAGGCCATACGGGCTCTGTTGCATGATGGTCACGTCATTTTCCTTGAGCTTGCGGCCCACCCGGTGCTGGGGGCATCCGTGACAGGCTGTGCTGGGGAGGGACGTCACGAGGTGGCTGTCATTCCGACATTGCGGCGCATGCAGGATGATGCAGAAGGGCTGTTGCGGGCCCTTGTCCGCCTGACACTCAGCGGGGCAGAGCCGGACTGGCGACATGTCCTGCGGCCGGAGCGGATGGAGCTGCCCTTCTACCGGTGGGAAGAAGGGGGAAAAATGTGGCTGGAGACCGAGGCCTCCCGCCGTGACCGCCTGGACACGCAGGTCCACCCCGTTCTCGGCGCGCCCAGTCTGCTGGAAAGCCGTGCCTGGAGGGCTGATATCGGCGTGGCCTCCATGGAATGGCTGATGGACCACAAGGTCCACGGTATGGCGCTCTTCCCGGCGGCTGCTTATGTCGAGGCTGCTCTTGCGGCTCATGCCCAGCTGGAGGCCAAAGCTCCGGCCGTGATCGAGGACATCACGATCAGCACACCGCTGGTCGTGCAGGAGGGGCAGGCGCCGGTTGTCATGTGGCGGTTTGACATGGCGACCCGCCGTCTCGTTTTTGACAGCGAGACCGTGGCCTGGAATGGGGACTGGCAGACACATGGGCAGGCCACCATCCTTCAGGCGGCTCCATGGTGTGCAGCATCGGAAAAGAACAGGAATTTTGATTTCGCAGCCCTGTGTGCGGGAACGGCCCATTTTGAAGGGAAAGAGGTTTACGAGGCTTTTGCCGCCATGGGGCTGGATTATGGACCAACCTTCCAGACCCTGCGGCACCTGTATCGTGGTGAAGGGTATTCCGTGGCGGAGATTGCCCTTGAGGATGGGCAGGCCGCCACGCTGGAGGAGTATCATCTGCACCCGGCACTGCTGGATGGTGCCATGCATGCTCTCATCGGGGCTTTCCCGTTTGAGGAGCAGAAGGACGTGTACGTTCCGGCGTCCATCGAGCGTATCAGCTATATGGGGCAGAAGGTCTCCCGGGCCCATGTGATGGTGACGCCAACCCTGCGGACCTGCCGCAAGATCGTGGCCGATCTGCGGCTTTTCACACCGGAGGGTGAGCTGCTCTGCGAGGTGATGGGCCTGTGCTGTCGTCGTGTGGCCCGTGGCGGGCATGAGGCGTCATCTGCGGCACGGCTGGTCTATGCGCCAAACTGGATGAGTGCGGAGCGACAGGTGCTGCTGAGCGAACCGCTGGCCATCACTCTGCTGGGTGAAGGTAATGGGCTGGTGGCCGGATTGGCAGACCTGCTGGAGGATAATGGTGCCGAGCTGACCGTCAGCTCCCGTCTGGATGGGGCTGATCTGGCGGAGCAGCTGGATCAGGAACCGTTCCTCGCCAGACAGCGGGCGTTGGTGCTGTTCCCGCATGGCGGGGATGATTACCAGCAGTGCCTTGATGATATGGCCGCCTGCGTGGCGCTGTTCCAGCGTGTGCCGACACGGGCACGCAAGCGGCGCCTGCCGGTCATCATCGTGACCCGTGGCGCTTATGGCAGGGATGGGCAGGCGCAGGCGCTCCAGCGGGCCTTCCATGGTCTGTTTCGTGGTGCTGCTGCTGAGCGTGTTCTGGACCTCGCCGTACGGTGTGTTGATGTTCCTGCCGAGGGCACAGAGGCCTTTCTGGAGGATATTGCGGCCGAACTCGTTCTTGAGGACACATCGGAGGATACGGTCTGGCTGCGTCAGGCTGATGGCGGGGCTGGCCATGGGGCGGCTCCAGCCGGGGAGATGGTGGAACGCATGGTCCAGCGGCTGGTATCTCCGCCACTGGAGCCCGATCCCCAGCCTGTTCCGCTGGAGCAGATCATGGGGGGACAGGATGATGGTACCGTCGGTGTCCGCCTCGAGGCCAGCCGGTCCGGGACACTGGATGGTGTCACATGGCAGGCTTTTGCCGTGCCGGAGCCGGGTCCGGGCGAAGTCAGACTCCGTACCCGCATGGCCAGCCTCAACTTCAAGGATGTGCTGAAAGCCATGTCTCTTCTGCCGGAGAGCGTGACGGAAGGGACCTTCAGCGGCGATGCGCTCGGGCTGGAATGTGTGGTTGAGGTCGAGGCGGTTGGAGATGGGGTTGAGGACATGAAGCCGGGCGACATGCTCGCACTTGTCTATCCCGACAGTTTTGCATCCCGCCGCATCGTGAAGGCCAGTGAACTGGCCTATTGTGCCCTGCCCCTGTCGGAAGAGGCCCTGCCGTTCTCGCTGGAGCAGATTGCCGGTCTGCCGCTGGTGTTCGTGACAGCCTATTATACGCTGGTCCACCTGGCCCAGCTCCAGGAAGGGGAGAGTGTTCTCATCCATGCCGGGGCTGGTGGCGTGGGGCAGGCCGCCATCCAGATTGCCCAGCTGAAAAAGGCGGTGATCTATAGCACGGCAGGCAGCCAGGAGAAGCGGGATTATCTGCGTCAGCAGGGCTGTGCGGGTGTCTGGGACTCCCGGACGCTGGAATTCGTGGATGGCATCCGTGAGGCCACCAATGGCCGGGGTGTCGACGTGGTGCTGAATTCCCTGCCCGGTGAGGCGATGATCCACAGCCTGCGGCTCGTGGCGCCGATGGGGCGTTTTCTGGAGATCGGCAAGCGGGACATCGTGGAGCATCGGGCGTTGGAGCTGATGCCTTTCAATGAAAATCTGGCCTATTTCTCCTTCGACATGGATCGGATGATGCCGCACAGGAAACTGTATGGCGTCATGGACGAAATCCTGCTGCTGGCCCGTCAGGGGAAATTCTCCTTCCCGCAGACACGCATCTTTCCGGCCGCAGAAGCGTCCGAGGCCTTCCGCTACCTCATGTCATCCCGGCACATAGGCAAGATCATGCTCTCCTATGAGGACATGAGCGGCCTCAAGGCCCGCCCGCTGCCGCAGGTTCAGCCGGGATTCAGCCGCAGGGGGGCGTATCTGATCACTGGTGGCATGGGCGGATTTGGCCTCAAGACAGCAGAATATCTTCTGTCCCAGGGGGCAGGGGTGCTGCATCTGGCAGGGCGGTCCCTGCCGAAAGACCCGGAGCGTAAACAGGCCATCGCAATGCTGAAGAAGCTGGCCGAAAGTGTTGGCGGTGCGGTGGTGACCCATCGTCTGGATGTGACGGATCAGGAGGCTGTGCGTCGTCTGGTCAGGAAACTGGCCCGGGATGATGTGCCGCTGCGGGGTGTCTTCCATGCCGCCGGTGTGGTGGATGACCAGCTTCTCAGCAGGATGGATGCGGCGAATGTCGCCCATGTCATGGCACCCAAGGTATTGGGGGCCCAGGCGCTGGATGATGCCACCCGTGGGCTGGAGCTGGATCATTTCGTGCTGTACTCCTCCTTTACGGCAGAGATCGGCAATCTGGGGCAGAGCAGCTACATGGCGGCCAACAGCTACCTCAATGCCCTGGCTGAAAACCGGCGCCAGCAGGGGCTGCCCGCCATGGCGGTGGGCTGGGGAGCCATTGGGGATGTGGGGATGTTGACCGAGAGTGATGCTGCCGGTCGCATGTTTGATGTCGCTGGCATCAGAACCATGATGGCGGCGGACTCTCTGGCGTATCTGCCGGTGCTCTATGGCGTGGACCGCAGTGACGTGTCTCTGGTGGACCTCAACTGGGCGCAGGTGTTCGGGGCGCTGGCCTGGCTGAAAACTTCGGCACGCTTTACGCTGTTGCAGCAGGAAAGCCTCAAGGGAGGCATGTCGGGCTCGGTCCAGCTGCTGATGAGCATGCCGGAAAATGAGCGTCTGGATTATGTCCTGTTCCGTCTGAAACAGCAGCTTGGCTCCGTGTTGCAGGTTGAGCCGGAGACGATCGAGGACAGTGCCCGCCTTTCCGAGCTGGGGATTGACTCCCTCGCCGGTGTGGAACTTCAGACAGCCATCCGGTCGGAGTTTGGGGTGGATGTGTCCCTCGTGCTGCTGGCCCGTAACGAAACCATTCTCGAAATGGCCCGCAGCCTGCTGCGTCAGGCGGTAGTGATGGCCCAGCAGGGGGGCACGGTTGCTCTGGAAGGGGCACAGGCCGTCGGAGGGGAAGCATGATCCCCTGGACATGCCATATTGTCCGCCAGTCCGGTTATGTGGTCGAGTATTACGACAATGGGTTCAGCATACTGGACAGGTACGAAAGCAGACTGGATGAGATGCTGAGCTTCCGGGCGGAGGAGCGGCCTGATGAGCTTCAGTGCGTTGCACTGGACCAGACGCTGGAGGTTGCTGCGTCCCTGACATTCCGGCAGGCGCATGAGTGGGCATGCCGGGTGGCGGGACTGGTGAGCCGTTTCGTGCCGGAGCGGGGGCTGGTCCTGCTCTGTTTTGAGAATGAGGCGGCAGTTGTGGCGGGGTTTTTTGGCTGTGTTTATGCCAATACCGTGCCTGTGCTGGGTGTGTATCCCAGCATGGTGGGCAGTGTGGACCGCCTGTTTGACATTCTGGAGGATTCCGGTGCGGTCGCCGTTCTGGGGCCACGGGAGACCCTGATGGGGTTTCGGCGGCAGGCGGCGGGCCGTGCCCGCAAGGTGAAGTGGATTCCCGTTGAAGGAGCTGAAAGTGCCGAGCCGCTCCAGCGCCGCCATGCGGCAGACCTGGATGATACGGCGCTTGTGCAATATACGTCCGGCTCCATAGGGCGGCCCCGTGGTGTGAAGGTCACGCACCGCAATCTGGGGACGAACCTGCATCTGCTGGCCATCCGCAGTGACTTCTGGCTCAGCCGGCGTGGGCTGGTCTGGCTGCCTCTGTCGCACGATATGGGATTGGTAAGCCTCATGTTCGGTGTGGCGATGGGAGGCACGACGTGGCTGATGAAACCGGAGCATTTCATCACCCGTCCGGAGCGCTGGGTGCAGGCGATTGACCGGTACCGTCTCAATTTCTCCATCGGTCCCAACTTTGCCTATGAGCTTCTGGCCCGGCATGTCCCGGATTCCGCCCTGGAAGGGCTGGACCTTTCCTGCTGGACACAGTCCGTCATCGGTGCGGAGATGATCGAACGGGGAACGGTGGAGCGGTTCTTCAGCCGGTATGGGCCGCTCGGGGTGAAGCCGTCCATTCTGCGGCCGGGTTATGGCATGGCTGAGACAACCCTCATGATCACCGGTGACAGCCGGGACGGTGAGGGCGTGTCTTTTGCCACGTTTTCCCGTGCCGGGCTGGCAGAAGGGCGGGTCGGCCCGCCCCGTGATGAGCATGACGAGCGTGTTCTCGCAGATTGTGGCCGTGTGATTGAGGAGCACGCCGTTCTTGTCGTGGACCCGGAGACGGGAGACAGCCTGCCGGATGGTCAGGTGGGCGAGCTATGGCTGAGTGGCCCCTGCGTGACACCGGGGTATCTGAACCGGGAGCAGGAAAACAGGGAACGTTTCGTCACGGGGGCGGATGGTCGCATCTGGTTCCGCAGCCGGGATTCAGGCTTTCTCGTGAAGGGGCATCTGTTCGTGACAGGTCGCATGGAGAACAGCTTCCCTGTTGGTGACCACCGCTATGACCCGGATGATCTGGCACAGGCTGTCCGGCAGGCCTGTCCTGTCTTTACCAGCCGGAGTGTGGCGGTTTTCCGGCATGAGGGCGTGTTGTGCGTCATGGGGGAGCTGTCCCTGGCACAGGCAAGGCAGGTGGCAGGGTACGAGAGGCTTCTGGCCGACATGGCCCAGGCCATAGGGCGGGTCTGCCCGGTCCGGCAGCTGCGCTGTGTTCTGGTGCGGCAGGGCGGCGTGTTTCGCACGCCAAGTGGCAAGATACGTCTTGCGGCTACAGCCGGGGCTTTTGCAGCGGGGCGCCTGCCCATCGTGGCAGAGCAGCTTTTTGGTCAGGAGGCACTGGAGAGGGTCGAGATTCTGGCCTGGGGAAAGACGCCGCTGTGATTGGTTATGATGGTGACGGGTGGAGAGGCGCCCGGGGGAGAAGGAAAGGCATGTATGCGAGTGTGTGGCCATGAGTGATAATGACAGGGTCGTTCTGACACAGGTTGGCCCCGAGGGCATCCGGTATGATTTCATGGATGGCTGTCGTGTCTGGGTGCCGGAGGGGGCCCGCTGGACGGTCAGCCTGCGTGATGTGGATACGGATACTGTCCTGTTCTTTCAGGAGATCAACGGGTCCGGCATGGTGCAGAGCCTCAAGCGTTACTATGTCCGGTTCGAGATCACCGTCTGCAAGGATGGCAGCGAGGTCTTTACCCATGTCTGCGACCTGAAGGACCGTGAAGTGCTCATCGTGATGCAGCTGGGCGGGCTGGGAGACCATATTGCCTGGGTAGGACAGGCCGCTGCCTTTGTGGAGGAGCATGGCTGCCGGGCAAGCTTTCTTGTGAACGGGGCTCTGATTTCCCTTTTTGAGGATGCTTATCCCCATATCCGCTTCATTGATGAAGAGGACGTGGGCGACAGGCAATATTACGCACGGTATAGGGTTCTGGTTTTCTTCGGGGACAGGGAATTCACCTGTCAGCCCAACGATTATCGGCAGACGGGTCTTTCCCATATGGGGGCTTACATTCTGGGACTGCCACCGCAGGACAGGAAACCACGTATTGTGGTGGATCCGGGCGGGCGCCCGATGGAGGAGCCCTATGTCTGCATCGGGGCGCAGGCTTCGGGTCTGAGCAAATACTGGAATAATCCCCGTGGCTGGTATGATCTGATCCGCTTTCTCAAGGAGAAGGGATACAAGGTGGTCTGCATTGACAAAGACCGTGTGGCAGGCCCTGTCACGGCGGTGCGGACCATTCCTCATGGTGCTCAGGACGAAACAGGTCCCCGCCCGCTGACAGAACGGGCCCGCTGGCTGAAACATGCCGAGTTTTTTGTGGGGACATCCTCCGGTCTGTCATGGCTGGCCTGGGCAGCCGGAGCCCGGGTGGTCATGATCAGTGGTTATACAGAGCCATATAACGAGTTTTATACGCCATACCGTGTCATCAACAGGCATGTCTGCAATGGTTGTGCCAATGATGTGAACATCGACCTGCAAGCGGAGGATCCTTTCTTCTGTCCTCATCATAAAGGCACGGAGAGGATGTTTGAGTGTTCACGCGGGATTTCCTTTACGCAGGTCAAAAAGGCCATTGAGCGGATTCCGGGTTTTGGAGAGCTGTCAGAATGACTGAAAAGAAAACGGAACGTGTTCTTCAGGATATCGTCGCTCTCAAGGCCCCTTCCTCGGCATCACGTCTGCCCTTTACGGAGGAGACGGCAGGTTCTGGCCTGGAGGAGCAGGGGGAACAACAGTCTGTTGTCTCCTCTCTTTCCGCCGCGGAGCTGCCATCTGTCCCATCCGGGGCAGGTGATGCGGGATCGTTGAAGGAAAAGGACGATGGCATCGAGAGGCTGCCCCATCTGCCTTTTCCTGCGCCTGCCATGGAGCCGACGCAGGAAGGTGACCACGGCCTTCGGTATGATTTCAACTTCGGCGTCCGGGTGAAGGTGCCGGAGGGTGAGCAGTGGCGGCTGCGTTTCTGGGACATGGATACGGATACCTGCCTGTATGACGGCAAGGTTGGTGGGGAATATGTTTCCTCCCGCAAAAAGTATTTCATGAACGTGCTGATCGAACTGTTCGATGGTGAAACGCTTGTCTGGACGCACGAATATGATGCACGGGGCAAGAAGGTCGCTGTCCTCATGCCGACAGGCACTCTGGGGGATCCGCTGGGCTGGGTCCCTTATGCCGACCGGTTCGGGCGTGATCATGACTGTGAAATGACCATCGTGACCAGTGAGGTGATCATCGACCTCATGGGGCCGGCCTATCCGCATGTCCGCTTCCTGAAGGAAGAGGAATTTGCGGATGTGAAGGACGAATTCTACGCCACCTATTACATCGGGCTGTTCTTTCATGATGTGGAACAGGCCTGGCAGCCGCGGGACTTCCGTGCCGTTGGCCTGCACAGGACAGCGGGGTGGATTCTTGGCGTGGATCCAACAGAGATTCGCCCGAAGGTGGTCATCGAGAAGGCTGATACCCGCCCGATCGAGGAGCCTTATGTCGTGGTGGCCGTGCAGGCTTCCTGTGCCTGCAAGATGTGGCAGAATCCATTCGGGTGGCTGGATACGGTCCAGTATCTGAAGAGGATGGGGTATCGGGTCATCTGTATCGACAAGGACCCGGTGGTCGGGCACAATATTACCTGGAACCACATACCCAATGGCGTGGAGGATGAAACAGGGGAGCGCCCGCTGGCAGAACGGGCCCGCTGGCTGAAACATGCCGAGTTTTTTGTCGGTCTGTCCTCCGGCCTGTCATGGCTGGCCTGGGCTACCGGTACGCCTGTCATCATGATCAGTGGTTTTACGGACCCGATCAACGAGTTCCATACGCCGTACCGGGTGTTCAGCAACCATGGCTGCAACAGTTGCTGGCACGATATCCGGACGCCCTTCCAGCATGACGATCATCTGTTCTGCCCCCGGCACAAAGGGACGGACAAGGCGTTTGAATGTACACGCAACATCAGCACATCGTATGTACTGTCCGTCATCAAGAAGCTGTGCAGGGATCATGGCTATGTGCCACCGGCTGTGGCCGCCGGGGAACCCTGGCCTGATGATGCAGAACGGATCGCCATGGTGAAGGGAAATCTGCATTACGAGCACAGGCATGAGGTGTACTGGGAGCTTTGAGCCTTCCAGTGGCGGGCCGGCAGCATCTCCTGTCTGCCGGAGGGTGCCATCTGCTGGTCAGCCTGCTAGAAGGGCGGTCAGGTTCCTTCTTTGCGAGAATGGTTGACTGATGACAGATACATCCCTGCCGGTCTGCGTGGCCGCCCTCTATCATTTCACGGCGTTTGAGGATCACAAGTCCCTGCGCCAGCCCCTTCTGGAGCTGTGCCAGAAGGAGGGCGTGAAAGGCAGCCTGCTGCTGGCCCGTGAGGGCATCAATGGCACGATCGCCGGGCCTGATGCAGGCGTCGATGCCGTACTGGCCTACATCGACAGCCTGCCGGGCTGTGCCGGGTTCGATTACAAGAAGTCCCGGGCGAAGACGATGCCCTTCCTGCGGATGAAAGTGCGGCTGAAGAAAGAGATCGTCACGATGGGGCAGCCGGACATTGACCCCCATGTCTGCGTTGGCCGTTATGTCGAGCCGAAGGACTGGAATGCCCTGATCTCTGACCCTGATACGGTCGTGATGGACACACGCAACGACTATGAGGTGGCCATCGGCACCTTCCGGGGTGCCGTGGACCCGAACTTGAAGACATTCCGTGCCTTCCCGGAGTGGTTCCGCAACTGGCGGAAAGAGGTGGAGGCACAGGGCCGCACACCGAAGATCGCCATGTTCTGCACGGGGGGCATACGGTGCGAAAAATCTACCGCCTTTGCCCGGCAGGAAGGGGTGGAGGATGTGTACCATCTGAAAGGCGGCATCCTGAAATATCTGGAAGAGATTCCAGAGGAAGAAAGCCTGTGGGATGGCGAATGTTTCGTGTTCGACCAGCGTGTGTCGGTCGGGCATGGGCTGAAACTGGGCAGGTATGACCTCTGCCATGCCTGCCGTGCGCCCATCAGTGCGGAAGACAAGGAGTCGCCCCAGTATGAGGAAGGCGTGAGCTGCCCGCATTGTTACGGGCAGAGAACGGATGCCCAGCGGCAGCGTTACCGTGAACGCCAGCGTCAGGCGCAGCTGGCGGCAGAACGGGGACAGGCCCATCTGGGGGATGAGGCGCAGGGCTGACCGGCTTTTCAGCCCCGGTCTGCCGTGGAAAAGGCGTCCCCCGAAATGGGGTGACGCCTCCATCTTGTTCAGAAATGTTCCCGCAGGGTCAGGTTGACGGACCGGCCCATGCCCAGAACAGCCCCGGGAGGGCTGCCCGCCGTGCTGACGGCCCGGCCCCCAAGCGGCAGGGCGTAACGCTGGTTCAGCAGGTTGTCGAGGCTCACATCCAGCTGAAGATAGCGGGACCAGTGATACCCGGCTCCGAGATTGAACAGCGCATAGCCGGGTGTCCGGGGCTCGTTGCGGACCCAGTCCACCGTATGTTTGGCTTTGACAAGCACGACTTCCGCCATGCCGTGCCACGGGCCGAAATGCTCATGCAGGCGGATGGTCCCGTTGAGCGGCATCTGCTGGTACAGTCCCGAATGGGTCTTGAAGTCCTGCCCCCGCACCCAGTTCAGAGTGGCGGAGAGTTCCCCCGTGCCCCAGTGTGTATTGTCCCACAGGGTCGTCCGGCCAGAGGCGTTGATGCCGTAGCTCTGGGCATTGTGGTTGGCGAACTGGAGCAGGTTGAAACCCCGTGACAGGGCACCGATGCGCACGACGTTCATGTAATTGTGCGTGTAGGTGTAGAAAGGCTGGATCATGGCCTCCCACTGGTGGTCATCCGTATCGTGGAAGCGGAATGTCACGCTGGTGGTGTTGGCGACTTCAGGTTTCAGGTTCAGGTTGCCGACATAGCCGTTGCCATCACCAAACCAGTTGATCATCCGGGCCGTCATGCTGTCCCGGCTCCAGCCATAGCGTTCATACAGGTTGGGGGAGCGTGTCTTGCGGGCATAGCCGCCCTCAATGTTCAGATAGGCACTGGCCTTGTAGCGCACCAAGGCTGTGACATCGAAATTGTCATCCGTGCGGCCCCGGCGGGCACTGTTGAAGGCACGTGCGGCCGCCTGATTGGTGCTGCCCATGTTCATGCCAGACATACCCATGCCGGACATGCCCATATCCGACATGTGGCCCATGCTCATCATGTTCATGCCAGACATTCCTCCCATTCCCATGTCATTCATGGAGGAGAGGCCCTGATAGGGAGAGACCGGGCCGGTATTCATCATGATGACGTCGCTGCGCATGCCGAGTTCGGTGGAGAGGCGGGGCGTCCATTGGGCATTCCACTGGATGAAATGGCCAAGATGGTCCCGATGGGCACCGTTCAGGCTGTGGAACGTGCCCGGCCCCATCATCATGCTGCCCATGACGGGCGGCCACCAGTCATTGAGGCCATCATGACTGAAGGCACTGCCGATCTTGAGCTGATGGCGTCGCCCAAGCGGCATGGTGGCGACCAGACTGTAGCCTGCCGTCCGGCCATCGCTGTTCATGGGCATGCCGGTCGTGGCGCTGTGGCCGCCCTTGTCGGCCAGCATGTTCATGGCATGGGTCACACGCTGCCAGTAGCCCCGGGCCTCCAGCGTCCCCCAGCCGAAGGTGCCCACATATTTGCCGTTCACGAAGGTGGAGCGGTTGTTGGTCTCGTCCATGTACTGGTTGGGGAAACCCTCGTAGGGCGTGTCCTGCTGTCCGAATGTCAGGCTGAAGAGATGGTTCTTCAGTTTCAGGCCCGCCGTCACATCATGATTGAAGCTGAGATAGCTGCTGGAGAGAACCCGTCCGCCACGCCCTCCGGCGGTGTAATCGCTGGCATGGGTGTAGGAGCCGCTGTAGCGCAGGCTGAGCATGTCATTGGCAACCGTGATGGAACCACCGGCACCGGAGCCGCCGCCATTGCTGCGCCAGTCTTCTCTTCCATCGCCTGTCACGAGGATGTTGCCTTCCCGGGCGAACTGCGGGTCTTTCCGTTCCACGGAGATGGTGCCCCCCGTGCTGTCTCCGCCGAGGCTGACAGGCGTGATCCCGGCAATGGCCACGCTGTGGGACACTTCATCCAGGCTGATCTGCGAGAGGGCAGGATTCATGTGGTTGGGGCAGTCCGCCATCAGGGGCATTCCGTCCACGAATGTGGCGACCCGGTCATCCGCCATGCCGTTGAGAACGGGCAGGCTGGCGATGCCACCTGTTCTGTAGCTGCTGTAACCCGGTACGTCCCGGAACAGGGCCGCCGTGTCGGCTGCCTGCGTGAAAGGGCGCCGGATGGCTGTGACGCTGATCTCTTCAGCCGGTCGGTTGCTGGAGGAGGCTGGGGCCTGGCCAGGCTTCAGGGAGGTGGGGACCTGCCGGATGGGCGACATCTGCGGCCTGTCCGGGGGGCTGGTCGTGGTCCCAGGGCCGGGGAGGGAGGAGCCGGAGGCTGGCAGGGTCTGGGCGGTGGCCTGTCCGGCTGGCAGGATCACACCTCCCAGAAACAGGGTGGTCAGGGCCGGACGCACGATACGTCCACCCGTGCAACGGGGAAAAATAGACAAGAGTCATCCATTCTGAAGAAAACATGCGGAAAGGCCGACACGCAGCCTTCTTCAGGCCGGGCCGGTCAGGCGGATGCGTGGCTCAGGATGGTGACGGGTGGCCCACGGCTCGGTGGCCGCTGGCGGGTCGGTTCTGGCGGTGCCTGTGCGGGAGGAGCCGCCTGCCATATCTGGCGGGCCAGCCGGGTGCAGCTCAGCAGGACGGCAAGGATGGTCAGTGCGAGCAGGACATGGTCCAGCAGGGGGCAGAGGGGACAGTCCAGCCCGTGATGGTGGTGCCCGCCAGAATGATGATGGTCCATCAGCAGGGGAGCTGATGGTGCTGTCGGGCTGTGGGGATGGCAGTGCGCCTGTGGTTCCACACCCTGCCCCATGGTGGCATGATCCATGCCCGGCATGATGGCGGCAGGGATGGCTTCTGGCCGGGGGGCGATGTCGATGCCTGTCAGCCGCAGGATGGCGGCCCGGGGGCTTTCATCGGGCAGGCTGGCGGCCGTGAGAAGGGTCTGTGCCCCGAATCCCAGCAGCATGACCAGTACCATGAGGAGGCGCAGCGGCGTCCAGCGGAACAGGGCAGAGGTCATCAGGCCGTGGGTGGAGAGAGCCTTCATGGGTCAGTGCCGGACTCCACCGGAGAGACAGGCCAGCAGCGTGCCCAGCATGATCAGCCCTACGCCCAGATAGGCCGTCAGGGACAGGGGCTGACGGAAGATGGTCACGCCGATGAGGACGATGCAGACGATCCCCACCCCGCACCAGACGGCATAGGCGATGCCAAGAGGGACGCATTTGAGGGCCTGTGCCAGACAGAAGAAGGCCGCTCCATAGAGCAGGAGCGAGCCGATGGTGGGCAGGGGCCTGCGGAACCCGTTGGAGATGTTGAGCAGGCTGGTTGCCAGAACCTCCAGCAGGATGGCCCCGAACAGGAAGAGCCAGGCAAGAAAAGGCGTCATGGCGACATCCTATATCAGGATTTCTTTTTTCTGCCACCTTCCCTGCCGGTACCCTGCTGCGGCGTGGCTGGTGCCGGGCCTGTTTTCCCGGCGGCCAGCATGGGGGCGAGGAACTGCCCGGTATGGCTTTCCTTGCAGGCGGCAATGTCTTCTGGCGTGCCGGTGGCGACAACCTGCCCACCGCCTGCACCGCCTTCCGGCCCGATATCGATCACCCAGTCCGCCGTCTTGATGAGATCAAGGTTGTGCTCGATGACCAGCACCGTATTGCCCTGTTCCACAAGGGCATGAAGGACATTCAGCAGCTTGTGGACGTCTTCGGTATGCAGGCCGGTGGTGGGTTCATCCAGCACGTAGAGGGTCCGGCCCGTGGCACGGCGGGCAAGTTCCTTGGCGAGCTTCACACGCTGGGCCTCACCACCGGAGAGGGTGGTGGCCTGCTGGCCGAGGGCCACATAGCCCAGCCCCACCTGCTGGAGGATGGAGAGACGGTCCGCAATGCGGGGCACGGCACTGAAGAACGGCACGGCCTCGTCCACTGTCATGGCCAGAACGTCGGCAATGGATTTGCCCTTGAACTTGATCTCCAGCGTTTCCCGGTTGTAGCGGGCCCCTTTGCAGGTATCGCAGGTGACGAACACATCCGGCAGGAAGTGCATCTCGATCTTCAGCACGCCGTCACCCTGGCAGGCCTCGCAGCGCCCTCCCTTGACGTTGAAGGAGAAACGTCCCGGCTTGTAGCCCCGTGCCTTGGCCTCCGGCAGTTCGGCGAACCAGTCCCGGATGGGGGCGAAGAGGTCCGTATAGGTGGCGGGGTTGGAGCGGGGTGTCCGCCCGATGGGGGACTGGTCGATCTCGATGATCTTGTCGAGCTGCTCGGTGCCTTCCAGCCGTCCATAAGGGAGGGGGACGGCAGCGGACTTCATGATCTGCCGGGCCAGCCCCTTGTAGAAGGTATCGGTGATGAGTGTGGACTTGCCGCTGCCGGAAACTCCCGTCACGGCGATGAAGGTGCCGAGCGGGAACTTCACGCTGACATTCTTGAGGTTGTTTCCCTTTGCCCCGTGGATGCTCACCCAGCGTCTGCTCTTGCGGCGGGTGGCGGGGACGGGGATGCCCCGGCGGCCAGCCAGCCATGCGCCCGTCAGACTGTCGGGATTCTGGGCGACCTCTTCCGGCGTGCCGCAGGCGATGACGTGCCCGCCCTGTGTTCCGGCTCCCGGCCCCATGTCGATGAGGTAGTCCGCCTGCCGGATGGCATCCTCGTCATGTTCCACGACAAGGACGGTATTGCCGAGATTCCTCAGCCGCTCCAGCATGGTGAGCAGGCGGGCATTGTCCCGCTGGTGCAGCCCGATGGAGGGCTCATCCAGCACGTAGAGGACGCCCGTCAGGCCGGAGCCGATCTGCGAAGCCAGCCGGATGCGCTGGCTCTCCCCGCCGGAGAGCGTGCCGGAACTGCGGGAGAGGGTGAGATAGTCCAGCCCCACACGGTCGAGGAAATGCAGCCGCTCGGTGATTTCCTTGAGGATGCGCCGGGCGATCTCGGCCCGCTGGGGTGTCAGGCTGGCCTCCACGGTGCTGAACCAGGCAAGGGCCTCGCTGATGGTCAGGTCAGAGGCCTCGGCAATGTTGCTGTCATTGACCTTCACGCAGAGGGCTTCCGGCCGCAGGCGGGCACCGTGACAGGCCGGGCAGGGCATGGCGGACTGGTACCGGCCCAGGGCCTCCCGGACATGGACGCTGCTGCTCTGCGCCAGACGGCGTTGCAGATGGCTGATGATGCCTTCGAAAGGCCGGTGGATGGTGTGTGTCTTCCCCTTGCCATCCTGATAGGGGATGCTGACGGCTTCCGGCCCGCCATGCAGGAGGAACTGGCGTGAACTGTCCTTCAGCCTGTTCCATGGGGTGTCCAGCGTTTCCTCGCAATGGCGGGCCAGGGCGGCGAGGGTCTGGTCAAAGAGCGGGTCCTGCTCATTCCGCCACGGGGCAATGGCGCCTTCCCGCAGGGTCAGGCTGTCATCGGGGATGATGAGGTTGGGGTCGAAATGCGTTTCCGTACCCAGCCCGTCACAGGTCGGGCAGGCTCCCATCGGGGCGTTGAAGGAGAAGAGGCGGGGTTCCACACTTTCCAGCATGAAGCCGGATTCCGGGCAGGAATAGCGTGAGGAGAAGGAAGCCTTCAGCGGCTCACGGTCTTCCCCGCTGCGGAGGACTTCCTCGACAGAGGCCAGGCCGTCCGAGAGGTCCAGGGCGGTTTCAAAACTGTCGGCCAGCCGGGTTTCCACACCGTCCTTCAGCACCACACGGTCCACCACGACATCCACGTTGTGGCGTGTCTTGCGGTTCAGCTTCGGGGCGTCGCCGATCTCGTAGAGCGTGCCATCAATGCGTACACGGGCGAAGCCACGGCGGGTCAGCTCGGCCAGTTCCTTCGCACAGTCGCCCTTGCGGTCCCGCACGACCGGGGCCAGCAGCATGAGCCGTGTGCCGGCGGGCATGGCCATCACACGGTCCACCATCTGGCTGATGCTCTGGGCCTCGATGGGCAGGCCGGTAGCCGGGGAGTAGGGAACACCCGCCCGTGCCCAGAGCAGGCGCATGTAGTCGTGAATTTCGGTGATCGTGCCGACCGTTGAGCGTGGATTGCGGGAGGTTGTTTTCTGCTCAATGGAAATGGCCGGGGAGAGGCCCTCGATGGAATCAACATCCGGCTTGCCCATCAGTTCCAGAAACTGGCGGGCATAGGCGGAGAGGCTCTCCACATAGCGACGTTGCCCTTCGGCATAGATGGTGTCGAAGGCGAGGGAGGACTTGCCGGAGCCGGAAAGGCCCGTCAGCACGGTCAGCCTGTCCCGGGGGATGGTGACGTTGACGTTCCGCAGGTTGTGCGTACGGGCACCACGGACGATGATGTGGCTTGTGCTGGCAGGGCGGGCTGTGTCTGTCACGCTATGTCCTCATTACGGCCTTTGTGGCAGGTATGGATGCACGGGCGGTCCATCTGTGCAATATAGGCAATATGGGTACACGGTGCCAGAATCGAACCGTGGCAATGAAAAGTTCTTGAGAGAAGTGGAAAAAACGCATGGCAGGTAGCGTAAACAAGGTCATTCTGGTGGGAAATCTTGGGCGTGACCCGGAGGTCCGGAACACCCAGTCCGGCAGCAAGATCGTCAATCTGGCTATCGCTACCAGCGATACGTGGAACGACCGCAATACAGGAGAGCGGCGTGACCGTACGGAATGGCACCGTGTCGTCATTTTCAACGAGCGTGTCGGTGATGTGGCGGAACGTTATCTGCGCAAGGGCCGCAAGGTTTATATCGAAGGCGAGCTGCGTACCCGCAAGTGGACGGACCAGCAGGGCGTGGAGAAATACACGACCGAGGTTGTGATCGATCGCTTCCGTGGCAATCTTGTCCTGCTGGACAGCCAGCGTGGCGGTGGTGACGGCGGCGGCTATGGTGATGATGGTTATGATGGTGGTTATGGTGATGGCGGCAGCAACTGGGCTGGTGGCGGGTCCGCTCCGGCGGGCCGTGGCGGTGCCGGTGGTCGTGGTCAGCAGGGTGGCAACTTCGGTGGCGGTGCTGGCTGGGACAGTTCTTCCGGGCAGGGTGATCAGGCGCTGGATGACGAGATTCCGTTCTGACCCTGTCCTTTCATGAGGCACGGTCCGGTGGGTGCCATCGGGTCGTGCAGGACAGGCAGGCAGCAGGCAGGGAACGGGTGGGACATGGGCGGAACGGGGAGCAGGCGTGCCGTAAGGTGGCGGGTGCAGGCTGGTGCCGTGCTGGTTGCGGCGGGAGGCCTGTTGGCTGGGTGTGCGGCAACGCCCCCGCAGCATCCCAATAATATCTGCGACATTTTTCAGGAAAAACGCAGCTGGTATCACACAGCCATGCGGCAGGAGGCCAAATGGCACATTCCTGCATCCGTTCCCATGGCCATCATGAATCAGGAATCAAGTTTCCGGGCCAATGCACGGACCAGACGGACCTACATACTCTGGATCATTCCGTGGGGGCATATCAGTACGGCTTACGGCTATGCCCAGGCCAAGAACGAGATATGGCGTGATTACCAGCGGCAGACTGGCGCCGGTGGCAGCCGGACAGATTATGCCGACGCTCTCAATTTCATGAACTGGTATATCACCAACAGCCGGAAGGTGGATGGCATCCCCGTCACGGACGCCACGAGGCAGTATCTGGCTTATCATGAGGGATGGACGGGGTACCGTCGCCGGACTTACGCCAGCAAGGGCTGGCTGGTGACGGTGGCCCGCAAGGTGGGCCACCGTGCCCGGCAGTATCAGCAGCAGTATGATGCCTGTCGGGACAGGCTCAAGGGCGGCTGGTGGGAAAATTTCTGGGACTGGCTGTTCTGATCAGCCGCCCTTCTGCGGGCTTGTCAGGCCGTTGGCCAGGGCCGCTGCCGCACCGGGGCTGTGAGGAGCCTTTTTTGGTGCACCATCCCGGTCATCATGCCGTGTGTGCGGGATGACGTTACCATCCATGAGCACGTAACGGAACTGGCCATCCTTGATCTCTGCCAGGAAGATGTCCTCCAGTTTTTCGATGTTCCGCTTTTTCATGTCTTCCATAAGGGCTTCTTCGGAGAGGCCAACATCTTCAAGGTCATCAGCACGGACAACCCCGTCATAATAGACGATCAGTGCAGGGAGTTTTTTCTTGTCCGTGATGGCAGTAATGGCGCCGCTCGGCTCGATCTGGGCAAAGTAAACATCATCAAAGGAATAAATACCCTGGATGTTGAGCTGGGAGGCAATGTTGAGCATGTCGATCTTGTTGTTCTTGTCACGGATGTTCTCCATAAGGAAGCGGCCATCCTTGATGATCGGAATCTGCCTGCCGATGGTCACGTTTCTGAACATGTTGATTTTTCTGCAGAAGCGTGTCAGGGTGAGCAGGATACCAACCCCGATGAGCAGGGCGATGACATATTCATGGAAGGATATGTTGGTCGTATAAAGGACGCCGCCAACGAGTCCGCCGAGGATGAAGTTGCCGACGAGGTCGATGGCGTTCATCTGGGAGACCTGGCTGCGGCCAGAGATGTTGAGATAAGCAATGATGATGGCGAAGCCGGTGACCAGCTTCAGGAACATCCAGATGTTGAGAGCCAGATTCGGAAAGAGTTGGTGAAGCATCGGGGAGAACCTTGCTATGGGGAAGAGGGGGCAGCGGGTGTCCCCCTGCTGCCGTGTAAGGGAGATGCACCTTTGTATGCAAGGCTATAAGGGGCATTAATATCTTTTCAAGATGTTGCGATCTTTTTCCTGCCTGTTACCCTTGAGGAAACAGAACAGACATCGAATTTTTCGGAGACCGAATCAGGTCAGGCAAACAAGGAGTATTCATGAGCAAGCACACGAATTTTCCGATCCCCGATCAGGCCCCTGCTGCGGTGCTGCCCACGGGGCGCCTTGATATGATCCTTTTTGACTGTGACGGTGTGCTGGTAGGGGGGGAGCATCTCTCCACAGCGCTCATGTCCGAAGATGCCCGCAGCCATGGCTGGGACATCAGTGATGAAGAAGGCAACAAGCTCTTCGGTGGTGGTGAGCTGGCCAAGATTGGCGAGATGATCGCCGAGAAGACAGGTGACAAGCTCCCGGATAACTGGGACATGATCATGCAGGACCGCATTGTGGAGATGATGCGGAAGAAGGCGAAGGAAGTGCCCGGTGCCACGAAGATGCTGCGTGATGTCGTCAACGAGATTCGCCTGCCGATCCGTGTTGGCTCCAACTCTTCCGAGGCAGAGATGGAGGCCAAATTTTCCAGCACAGGGTTGGACAAGATTCTGAAGGAAGAGCGCATCCATTCCGGCCGTGACCTGAACATGCCCAAGCCTCGCCCGGATATCTACCTGCACGGGGCGAAGCAGGAAGGGGTTGATCCGGCGCATTGCCTGGTGCTGGAAGATTCGGATGCCGGGGTCGAGGCTGCCCGCCGTGCCGGCATGGCCTGCGTGCTGCTGCGTGACCTTGACAAGCCTGCCCCGTCCTGGCCGGGCCTGCTGCGTATTGCCCATCTTGATGAGTTCGTGCCGCTGCTCAAGAAAATCATCGCTGCACAGGAAGAGCATCGCAAGGGCTGAGACATTCTTGCCTGCTGGAGGCCGGAGCCACGCTCCCGCCCGTTTTGTTCATGATCCTGCTGGAGACCTGTTATGCTGACATATGACAGCCTGAAATCCCTGCCGCAGAAGGTGGCTGGTCCTGCTTATGACGTCCGCAAGGTGACGTCAGGCATTGTGCATTTCGGGGTGGGCAATTTCTTCCGAGCCCATCTGGGGTATTATGTGGACCGTGTTCTGGCTCTTCCGGACCAGCAGCATTGGGGCATCACAGGTGTCGGGCTGCGCTCCGGTGGGAACTCCGACAGGAAGGCCGAAGAGTTTCGGGCACAGGAGGGGCTGTACTCTCTGACGGAGATTGCCGCTGATGGCAAGGCGGAGATCCGTGTCATGGGATGTTTGAGGGATTATCTCCAGGCGCCTGATGAGCCGGAGACGGTTCTCGCCCTTCTGGCGGACAAGGCCACGAAGATCGTCTCCATGACCATTACGGAAGGCGGCTACAATATTGACGAGACAACAGGGGAGTTCCGTACGTCTCTGCCTGCCGTGCAGGAGGACCTTGCCAACCCGAAAAAGCCCAGCACCATCTTCGGTTTTGTGGTGGAAGGGCTGCGCCGCCGCCGTGAGGCGGGTCATGGTGGTCTGACTGTCATGTCCTGCGACAATCTGCGGCATAATGGCGATGTGTCTCGCAAGGCGTTTGTCGGGTATGCCCGGGCTGTGGATGCGGACCTTGCCGAGTGGATCGATCAGAACGTGACCTTCCCCAATGCGATGGTGGACCGCATCACGCCGTCTGTCTCTGATGAGGGTAAAGCCAAGCTGAATGAGCGCAGCGGATTGGACGATCTCCAGCCGCTTCTGTCCGAGGATTTCATCCAGTGGGTGATTGAGGATAAATTTGCGGCAGGTCGTCCCGCCTTTGATAAGGTCGGGGTGGAGTTTACCGATCAGGTCAGTGCCTATGAACATGCCAAGATCCGTATGCTCAATTCCAGCCATCTCATTCTCAGTGCTGCGGGCATGTTGCTGAATCTGGAACTTGTGGACCAGGTTCTGGGTGAACCACGTGTGCATAAGTTTGTGGATTCTGTTCTGGAAAAGGATGTGATCCCCACACTGAAGGCTCCGCCGGGTGTGGACCTGCATAAATATAAGGCGACACTTCTGACCCGCTTCTCCAACGCTGCCATGGCAGACCAGGTAGCCCGTATTGCCTCGGATGCAACATCCAAGGCGCAGGTGTTCTGGACGGAAACAGTGCGTGCCGTGCTGGAGGGTGGCCGGGAGCGGACCCGTATCGTGTACTGCATGGCCCTCCTGCTGGAGCTGCTGCGGGGCAGGAATGAAAAAGGCGAGAAAATTGCGCTTCAGGAGCCGTTCCTGACGGCAGAACAGTTGAACATTGCTGCCTCTGACGATTTTGAGGCTTCCATCGGTCTGCCTGCTTTCGACAGTTGGCGTGATCTTCTGACCCCAGAGATTAAGCAGGAGATTGTGCGTGATCGGGAGCTGATCCGTCAGAAGGGTGTTCTGGCCAGCCTGCCCGTGTGATGAGGCGATGATCCGTTGAAAATTGATTGTGTGTAGAGAAAGGGAGGCTCCGGCCTCCCTTTTTCATGTTTGCTGTCAATCTTGTGGATAAAATTTGCTGGAGTGGTTTTTGGCTGTTCAGCGTCTCAACTTTCTTCTGTAAGGGCCGGAGAGGACTTGCCTCGGCGAGGTCATTAAAATTATATTTAATTCGGTAAGTTCTTTGACAATTAAAAAAGACTTATAATACAAATGGTTACAGGAAGTCTGTTCCCCGCCTACGCGGGGATGAACCGTGTATTCAAAAAAAGCGGCGCAGGCTCCTAAACTGTTCCCCGCCTACGCGGGGATGAACCGTTCGCCGGGTATACAATCAGATTCTTCAGCAGCTGTTCCCCGCCTACGCGGGGATGAACCGGCATGGGGTACAACCCCGACAATATCCCCTACCTGTTCCCCGCCTACGCGGGGATGAACCGAGGACCCTTCCACTCTACATTGTGCAGGGCAACTGTTCCCCGCCTACGCGGGGATGAACCGATGCCACGACAAGCAGTTCTGGTGGGAATATCCTGTTCCCCGCCTACGCGGGGATGAACCGGCGGCTTTGATGAGAAAATTATTAACTTACCTCTGTTCCCCGCCTGCGCGGGGATGAACCGCTCTGGTATCCTATAGGGGAACTACGGGTTGCCTGTTCCCCGCCTACGCGGGGATGAACCGCAGTACAATGGCAGATACGCCGGAGAAACGGACTGTTCCCCGCCTACGCGGGGATGAACCGGACTGCGCCTCCTCAACCCACGCCACGTCAAACTGTTCCCCGCCTACGCGGGGATGAACCGGAGATCAGGCGGTCAATTTTTTTCTCAGGGATCTGTTCCCCGCCTACGCGGGGATGAACCGCTCAACAGATTTAAAAAGGTGCAGGGAGAAACCTGTTCCCCGCCTACGCGGGGATGAACCGGCCAGCGCAGCTGCGGGGACGACTGTTGCGGCCTGTTCCCCGCCTACGCGGGGATGAACCGCGGACTGCCAGACCCGCTATTGAGAAGGGTGCCTGTTCCCCGCCTACGCGGGGATGAACCGCCATGCAACGAGCCGCTCCAGAAGGTCCATGCCTGTTCCCCGCCTACGCGGGGATGAACCGTGGCTCAGAAAATCGGGGTCCAGTCTGTGGCGCTGTTCCCCGCCTACGCGGGGATGAACCGTCAGGGCGGCGGCTGGGGACGGTGTTCTGGTTCTGTTCCCCGCCTACGCGGGGATGAACCGGCGTTGCGTGCTTCAAGGCCAGAACTGTTCGACTGTTCCCCGCCTACGCGGGGATGAACCGTCAAAAACAACCATCTCGCTTCAGGATTAGCTCTGTTCCCCGCCTACGCGGGGATGAACCGCACCAATTCAGAATAGAGAAAAAAATCTGCCCCTGTTCCCCGCCTACGCGGGGATGAACCGACCGTGCCCGGATTTCCATTATCCGGCCAGACCTGTTCCCCGCCTACGCGGGGATGAACCGCTGGCCGTCATGGAGCGTATCCACGCCCTCGTCTGTTCCCCGCCTACGCGGGGATGAACCGCCGGCGGACACAGAGGTTTACTTCCAGCATGACTGTTCCCCGCCTACGCGGGGACAAACTCGGTGCCAGACCGCCATCACTGGCCTGTACCGAACTGTTCGCCGGTGGGTCATGGGGTGGTTGGTGGCATATGTGGTCGCCAGAGCCATTCCAGAGCTTCGGGAAGGGTCTGTTCGATGGTGGGGCCATCCACATGCCGGGCATTGCGGGCAAAGACAAATTGGTAATCATAGCCCTTGTCGGCCAGCACGCGGGCCATGTTTTCCCCAGCCAGCACCCAGTCATGCATGCCATCAGGCATGGACGGAACGGGGTAGAACAGGTCCTGGTCGCCTACTTCGTACCAGATGTGCAGCGGGGCCAGTGGTGCCGCCGGGATGAGCGCCGCACCGGGATGGGGTGGTACGGCTTCCGGTGTTCCGGCCCATGGGGAGTGAAGCTGCCATCCCCCGCCGGGCAGAGCGGGGTCGTGCGGCCATTGCTGGTTGACCAGCGAAGGAGAGTAGGCCAGCACCCGGTGATAGAGGTTGGGCCGGAACCAGGCCATGGCAAAGGCCGCTGCCCCACTGGAGCTGAACCCCATGGTGGCCCGTTCCTCCGGGTTGCGGGAGAGAGTGAGGCTGGCCTTCTTCTCCACAAGAGGGAGGACATGCGCCTCTACCCAGTCGGCATAAGCGCCGGACATGGTGTCATATTCCCGTCCCCGTTCACTGCCCTGGGCGTCGCCACCCCCGGCTCCAACGCCAATGACAATCATGGGAGGGATACGTTTTTCTTTCATCAGCCCGTCCACCATGGCGAAAAGATCCCGTCCCGGATAGAGGCCATTATTGCTGCCATCACCAAAGATGAGAAAGGGAAGGGGGCGGTCGGTCGGCGTGTTGGGGGGGATATAGACATCCACCGTGCGGGTCCAAGGGGCCGGGTGAGCTCCGGGAACGGTCAGATTGGATGGATCGCCCGGCACGCTTGTGGAGACATGCACCATGCCTGCTTCCCCTGTGCTGGTGGTGCAGGGGGCTGGGTCATCCCGTACAGTGCCGGGGCTGTAGCCACTGGTCGGGGATGAGGCCAGCGTGAAGCTGATGATCCGCCCCTCCGGGAGCTGTATGTTCTGCCACTGTGCAGGGAGTGTGTGGGAGGTGCCAAGAATGTAGTTGCCTGTTTTATCCACAGGCGGCAGGGCGTTGTCGGGCAGGTCAATGGCTTCAGGATAAAGTGGATCATGTGGATCATGTATCGGCATGGCGCCAGAGCCACTCAGGCCGGATGTGTCGATGAAGAAAGGTTTGTGTGGTGCGGTTGTATTGGCCTGTGGGGGCTGGAGGGCTTTCAGGGGAACGCAGTCAGCAGAGGCGGCCTGTGCCAGGGTGGGGGCTGAAATACCCAGTATCAGACTCATGAGCCCGGTGCAGAGGCTGTACCGGCAAAAATGGATTTTGGTGCTCCATCGGAGCGGTGAAGGGCTTGGGGCAGAAAAACGCATGGCAAACATCACGGAAGAAGAAATATGGGACACATCGTGTCAGACGCTACCATAGTTTGCCTCATCTCCAAGCCCTGCTGTCCCGGAAATGATGGGCCTTGACCCAGGGATCAGAGGCCCATCCTGCTGGATCAGCCCGGCTGGTGGGTGTCGATCAGCGTGGCAAGTTTTTTCGCATCCTGCGGGGACACGCCCTGGAGCGGACGGGGGAGCGCACCGGGTCCAGCCAGCCCCATGATCGTCGCCGCAGAGGCGATCACACGCAGGGAGCCACCATAACGGGCACTCATCTCCCAGAAGGGGGCGAAGATGGCCTCGATGCGGGTTACATCTTCTCTCTGGCCAGTCAGGGCCGCATCCGTCAGCTGGCGGGCCAGATGGGGGAACAGGCCACCCCATTCGGAGTACCAGATGCGGGCGCCCTGCATCAGGGCACCGGCGGCGGTCGGATCACCGCTGATGCCGGGGGAGGTGCTGTCAGGCAGGGCAGGCAGCAGGCGTTTCATCCGGGCGGCAGCCTCTTCTGCCGTGGGGGAGCCGCTGGGGAGCTTGATGGAACGGACCTGCGGCAGCTGGCAGATGCGCTGCATCAGGGTATCGGAGAAATGGAACTGTGTCGTGCCGGGGGTGTCATAGACGACCAGCGGCACGGACACATGGCGGCTCACCGTTTCATACAGGGTGAAGACCTCTTCGTCCCGCAGGGGGAAGTAACTCATCGGGGGCAGCAGCAGGGCTTTGACACCGGCTTTCTGGGCATCTTCGGCCAGCAGCAGCGTGTCCCGCAGGTTGATGGCCCCGATGCTGACAAGAACCGGCGTCGTGCCAGCGTGGCTGACAGCCAGTCGGGTGATCTTTTCCCGTTCGTTCCGGGTCAGGAAGGCATAGCTGCCGGTGGAACCGAGGGCACCGATGGAATCGACTTTTGCCTCGACCAGCCGGGCGATCAGTGCGGCGAAGCGGGCCTCATCGGGTGCGTCCTGGTGCATGGGGGTGATGGGGAAGGCACTCAGCCCCGTGAAGGAAAATGTCATGGTCTGTCCTTTCCGTGTACGGTCCCGGCCATGATGGCGGGAAAAAGGCTGCGCCGTATAGAAGGAATGTGACAGGCCGTGGTTTCAGCGGGGCAGGGGGCCTGCCCGGTACCGGCCCGGTGTCGTGCCGAATGTCCGGCGGAAGAGGCGGCCCATGTGGCTCTGGTCGGCAAAGCCTGCCTCCATGGCGGCCTGAAGGCTGCCGACACCGGCCCGCAGCTGCGTTTTCACATGGTTGAGCTGCTGGAGCAGGCGGAATGTCTGTGGTGATAAGCCGTAATAACGCTGGAAACGGCGGGAATAGGCCTCCCGGCTCATGTTGGCCTGTTGGGCAAGACTCTGGATGGACGTCGTGAGCGACATGTCCTGCATGGGCAGGGGAAGGCGTGGTGGGGCGGCCAGATGGACATGGGACGGACGGTCACCAAGGCAGTGCTGGATGAGGGCGGCGCAGTCTGCCTGGTCCAGAGGGAGACCGGGCGTGAGATAGAGGTTCAGGCAGAGTGTCTGCCCGACACGGGCTGGATCGGCATCCTGCGAAACGTGGGGCGTACCCGCAGGAATGAGCAGGGCCTGCCCCGCCGTGAGGTGGACGGGCTGGCCAGCGATGAGAAAATGGCGACAGCCGGAGAGGATGAAGGCCAGCTGGTCTTCCTGATGGAAATGCAGTGGCAAGGCGAGCGTGGTGCCCCGGGCCATGCTCATTTCTTTCACGTCAGGATGGCCTGCCCGCCAGTAGTGCCACGGGGGGCCGGGAGGCATCAGGGAGGAGGAAAGAGGGAGCATGATGTGGTGCCGGGGCGTCGTCTGGTCCTTGATAGGGGGGGCAGGATAACCTGTCTTCCGGGGGAGCGTCCATCTGATCTGGAGGGTACCAAAAATAGAATGACCGGTCTATTCTTTGTGGACAGAACAGGTCTTTCCTGATAGGATTACAGCATGACAGTTGCAGAAAAGCATGAGCAGGCCCGTCGGCGTATTCTGGAATCTGCCCGCCCTCTCATTGGGCTGCGGGGGTTTTCTGCCGTGGGGCTGAGCCAGATTCTGGAGGCAGCTGGTATCCCCAAAGGCTCATTCTACCATTATTTCGAGTCGAAAGAGCATTTCGGGGCTGCCCTTCTGGAGCTTTACAACGAGCAGTATCTGGTCAAGCTGGAAGCTCTCATTGCGCAGACGGGCAGGACCGGGTTTGAAAAACTGTCTCTGTATTGCCAGTGCTGGGTGGATGCCCAGCAGGATGGCTGCCTCAATGAGAAATGTCTTGTCGTCAAGCTGGCGGCGGAGGTGTCCGATCTTTCGGAGAGGATGCGGCTGATCCTTGCCGAAGGCACGACCCGGATCGTGGACTGTCTGGCCCGTATCGTCGAGGAGGGGCAGAAGGATGGCTCCATCACGAAGGCGCTGCCCGCCCGGTATCTGGCGTCTTCCGTGTATCAGACGTGGCTCGGAGCCACTCTGCTGGTCAAGGTCACGCACCAGCAGGCTCCGTTCGAGGAGGCTTTCGAGGCGACCCGTCATCTTGTGACAGTCTGAGTCATCCCGGTTTCCTGTCTTTTTTCGAAGCAGGAAAGTTTTTTCGGGAAGGGTCTTTCATTTTCGAGATGACCGGTCTATTTGTTGAGTGTTCCCGATGAAGGCTCAGGGCCGATTCCCTAAAGGCTTTGGGACCAGGGAGAGAATGGTATCTCACATGGCCGTTAAAGATGACCGGTCTATTATGTGATCTGGCCTGAAAGAGCGGCAAGGAGGACAGCATGGATAATTTTGAATTCTATAACCCGACAAAAATCCTTTTTGGCAAAGGGATGATTGCCAGGCTGGATGAGCAGATCGACCAGCAGGCCCGGGTTCTTGTCCTCTATGGTGGTGCCAGCGCCGAGAAGAGCGGTACGCTGGGTGAAGTCCGCAAGGCATTGGGGCAGCGGACATTCTGCGAATTCGGCGGGATTGAAGCCAACCCGACTTACGAGACGCTCATGAAGGCTGTCGAGGTCGCCCGCAAGGAGAAGGTGAATTTCCTTCTGGCTGTTGGTGGCGGTTCCGTCATGGATGGCACGAAATTCGTTGCTGCTGCCGTGCCGTATCAGGGCGAACCGTGGGAAATCCTGCTGAAGCAGGGTGAGACGGTCCAGCAGGCCCTGCCGCTGGGAACGGTCGTGACACTGCCCGCTACCGGGTCGGAGATGAACAGCATTGCCGTGATCTCCCGCAAGGAGACGGGCGACAAGCTGGCTTTCTCGAACCCGCACGTCTTCCCGGTCTTTTCCATTCTGGACCCGACCCGCACTTTCAGCCTGCCGCCCCGGCAGGTGGCCAATGGTGTGGCGGATTCCTTCGTCCACGTGATGGAAGCGTACATGACCCTGCCGCAGGATGCGATGGTGCAGGACCGCTACGCTGAGGGCTTGTTGCTGAGCCTGCATGAGATTGGCCAGCGCATCACCAGTGCTCCTGCTGATGACTACGACCTGCGTGCCAACCTGATGTGGGTGGCAACACAGGCCCTGAATGGTCTCATCGGGGCTGGCGTGAAGCAGGACTGGGCCACCCATGCCATCGGCCATGAGCTGACGGCGAAATACGGGATCGACCATGCCCGCACGCTGGCCATCGTCTTCCCGGCCATGCTGAAGGAGCGTCGGGAGCAGAAGCGTGCCAAGCTGCTGCAATATGCCGCCCGTGTTCTGGGGCTGACGGAAGGCACGGAGGATGAGCGCATCGATGCCGCCATTGCCCGTATCGAAGCCTTCTTTGAAGGGCTGGAGATTCCGGTCCGTCTCTCTGCCTACGACATCGACCGTGCTGGTATTGATCCCATCATTGCCCAGCTGGAAGAGCATGGCATGACAACTCTTGGTGAACATCAGGACATTACGTCAGAAATCAGCCGCAAAGTTCTGGAAAGAAGTTTGTAAGGTTCCAATATCTGGTTGGGGGGCGGCAATGGTCCGTGTTGTTGCTCCCCAGCCGACCTTTGGGCAGTGATTCAACACTGTCCATATCACACCCAGGTTCCGCTGCAGGGACCCGGGAAGAACGAGGTGTATCATGGCATTTGCCACTGTTAATCCTTATACGAATGAAGTTGTCAAAGAGTTTCCGGAAGCAACGGAACAGGACGTTCAGGCCGCCCTGGCCCGGGGACATGAGGCTTACGAAGCATGGCGGGAAACCAGCTTTGAAGAGCGCGCCAAGCTCATGAAGAACATCGGTGCCCTGCTGCGCCGTGATGCGGAGAAGCTGGCCCGTCTGGCTGCGCTGGAGATGGGCAAGGTTCTGGCCGAAGGGAAGGCCGAGGCCATCCTGTCTGCCCAGATCTGCGAATATTATGCCGAGAATCTGGCGGAGCTGCTGAAGCCGGAAGATCTGAAGCTCTCCGACCCCAAGATGGGGCGTGCCAAGCTGGTGTATGAGCCGCAGGGCATCGTGCTGGCCATCGAACCCTGGAACTTCCCATATTATCAGGTGCTGCGCATTGTGGCGCCACAGCTTTCTGCCGGTAATGCGGTCCTTCTGAAACATGCAGGCAACCTGCCGCAGTGTGCTGCTGCCTGCCAGGAGCTGGTTGAAGAAGCGGGCGCACCGAAGGGGCTGTTCCAGAATATCTACATGCCGCACAAATTCACGGAGATGGTGCTGGATGATCCCCGTACCTGTGGTGTGGCGTTGACAGGGTCCGAGCGGGCCGGGTCCATCGTGGCTGGTGCTGCTGGCAAGGCTCTCAAGAAGGCGACCATGGAGCTGGGGGGCAGCGATGCCTTCATCGTTCTGGATGATGCCGACCTTGAGAAGACCGTCAAATGGGCCGTGTTCGGCCGCCACTGGAATGCCGGTCAGGTCTGTGTCTCTGCCAAGCGCATCATTGTGGTGGACAGCCTTTATGACCGCTTTGTGGAACTGTACAAGAAGGGCATTGCCGAGCTGAGGGCCGGGGATCCTTTGGACCCGAACACCAATTTCGCTCCTCTTTCTTCCCAGCAGGCTGCGGATGATCTGCGTGAAATGGTGGAGAAAGCCGTCAAGCAGGGAGCGAAGGCTGAGACCATTCCTGTAGCCGTGCCTAACCAGGGGGCGTTTTTCCAGCCGGTTGTTCTGACGGAACTGGATGAGAACAATGAGGCCCGTCATTGGGAGTTCTTTGGCCCGGTTTCCCAGCTTTATCGTGCCAAGGATGAGAACGATGCCGTTCGCATCGCCAATGACTCTCCGTATGGTCTGGGTGGCGCCATCTTCTCCAGGGATGAAGCCCGGGCAGTTCGTGTGGCGTCCAAGATCCGTACCGGCATGGTGTTCATCAACCACCCGACCACGACCAAAGCGGAACTGCCTTTCGGCGGTATTGCCCGCTCCGGTTATGGGCGTGAACTTATGAGCCTTGGGATCAAGGAATTCGTGAACCACAAGCTCGTCAATGTCATGGACATTGACTCTCCGTTCTGAAGAACGGGCTGGCCCGTATCTTTGGTCATGAAAAAGGCGGCTCCATCATGGAGCCGCCTTTTTTCGTGTCTGGAGGTTTTTATCGCCCCAGCATGGAGCCCATGACACCGTCCCGCCGGATGATGCCGTGCAGCAGGGCCGCTCCGATATGGGCGAGAATGAGCAGGATCAGCCCATAGGCCAGAAGACTGTGCAGGCAGCGCAGGGCACCCCACAGATGGGGATGGAAGCCCATGAGCGGCGGGATGTGGCAGCCCCCCCACAGGGTGATCGGGTATCCGCCAGCCGAGAGCATGGCCCAGCCGACCAGCGGCAGGGCGATCATGAAGCCATAAAGCAGGATATGGGAGACATGGGCGGCCAGCTTCATGGGGCCGGGCATGTCCATTGGCAGGGCAGGTGTGTGGTTGGCAAACCGGTTGACAAGCCGGATGACCACCAGCAGCAGGAGCAGGAACCCCACCGTGCGATGCAGCGTGAAGAGACCAGCATAGTGGATGGTGGAGTCATGCGCCATGACCAGCCCGACAAAGAGCATGACGATGATGAGGACTGCCATCACCCAGTGCAGCAGGATGGAGAGGCGGGGGAAGGGCGTAGCATGGCCTGTATTCTGTGGAAAAGACATGGGTTACTGGCCCTTCTCGTCTTGTGTGAGGGTCGGACTGGCAACATCGCCCGGCGTGACCATGCTGGGTGCTTTGTGCTCGGCAGACCGGGTTGCATAGGACCTCATGTAGACTGACGAGCGCAGGGCCAGCAGCGGGTCGTCAGAGGCGCTGATTCCGTCAGGCAGGATGGTGGGGTCGAACACCATGGGGCCACAGGGGCTTTCATCCTCGCTGTAGGCCTTCGTGAAGGTCACCGTGCCGACCGTTACCTTCTGGTCCGCATTGTCCCATGGCTGGCTGGAGTCGTTGACCGGGTCTCCTTCACGGGCCACCGTGGCAACGATGTCCCAGCGGAGGGGCCGTTGATCCAGCGTCTGGACCAGCCGTTTGAAGAGATAGTTGCCATCATTGGCGCCACTGCCGTCAGCCGGGCTGAAGGGTTCCTGCGCCACGGCAGCCCAGCGGACGGCTGTCTTTTTTCCAGCTTCATCTGTTAGGATGAAGCTGTCGAGGCTGTTGTATGTGTCGTTGGTCAGGTCGGATGTCTGCTTGTGGGCTTTTGCCTGTTCAAAAGCCGTTTTCAGCCAGGGGCGCTGGGCTGCATAGGCCTGAACGGCCACAGGGTCGGGCCTGTGGGTGGCAGGGTCCAGCTTTGCGGCTCCGAAGAAAGCGTAAGCATCGGCAATATCCCGCATGGACTGGAGAGGGGCATCCACCAGCGCCAGCCGCCAGTCATCACCGGATGGGGAGCGTATCTGCATGGAAAGGCTGCGGGCCACGGCGGGATTGTCCGGCAGATACGGCAGTGGCGGAGCCAGTGAGAAACGCCCCATGACAGGCAGATGCTCGCCCCTGAAGATGCCGGAACGGGACAGGGCCCGTCCCTCTGGAGAGGGATCAAACCAGCCGGTGGTACACATGCCTTTGGCATGAGCACGGCGGAAGCCATCACCCGGAGCCCCAGCATTATGGAAGCGCTGCATGAAGTGGGAAGGAGATATGGCGGCCGGACTGAAAATGTCGGCCGTCCAGGCCAGCAGGCCACCCAGACAGAGTGGCGGCAGAATGACAGCCGCCCAGCGGGCCGGACTGCCCTTGCGGGGGGAATGCGCCATTGGATGCTCTCCTCAACAGGTGACGAAACTAATTCGTAGGCTGTATCAGATGTTACCAGTGACGGGAAGAAAAGTGGACGGGCCGCACCAGAAGACTCCACCCGCCGGACGGGGCGGGTGGAACCGTTCTTTGCCTCAGGGCATCGCCCCGATGGGAAGCGGCTTGAGGTGGGCATTGGTGCCACGGCCTACGGCATCCGGGGCATCATGGGTCAGGTCCTCATGGGCCTCGGGATGTTCGGAGGCATTGACGTCACCAACCTGCTTGGGGTGGTGCAGCCCCTCATACTGGAAGGCACCGACCGACAGCGTCTCGGCCATCGTGGGAAGGTTCTTGGAGTCCCACCCGCCGCCAAGGCTGCGGATCAGCGAAACATCAGCCTGATACAGCCTTGTGGCCACCTCCACCTGCGTGATGCGGCTGCGGAGGGTGTTTTCCTGGCTGAAAATGGCATCCAGATAGGTGCCCACACCGCCCTGATAGAGCGTCATGGTCATGTTCTGGGTTTCCAGATTGGCATTGACGGCCTTTTCCAGAGCCTGGTTTTCCAGATTCAGGCGGTTGGTGCGGGAGAGACCATCCTCCACTTCCCGGAAGGCGGAGAGAACGGTCGTGCGGTACTGGTCCCGTGTTTCCCGGTAGGCGGACCATGACCGCTGGAGTTCCGCCCGATGTACGCCGCCATCAAAGAGTGGAATGTTCATGCGGGCACCGTAGGTCCAGAGCGAGTTGGCCAGATTGGCCAGCTTGAAGCCGTTGGCCTCGAACCCGGCATCCGCATTGAGAGAGAAATGCGGGTAGAAGGCGGCACGGGCAATGCCGATGGCCCGGTTGGCCTGGGCCATCTCACGCTCCGCACTGGCAATGTCGGGCCGCCGCTGGAGCAGGCCCGAGGGCACGCCCGCCGGAATGTTGGGCTGGTGGAAGTCCAGCGCCTTGACGGGGTCGATGTGGAAGCTGGAGGGCGCACTGTTGGTCAGCACGGCGATGGCATGTTCCGTCACCTCACGGGCGGCCTGGATGTCATACAGGGCGGCCTGCGTGGTGTAGAGCTGGGCTTCTGCCCGGGCGAGGTCCAGCCGGGGGGCCGCCTTGTATTTCAGCTGGGTGCGGGTGACATCCAGTGCCCGGTTATAATAGGCGATGGACTGCTGGTAGATGGCGATCTGCGCATCATAACCACGCAGCTGGATGTAGTCGGTGGCCAGCTCGGCCTCCAGGCTCAGCCGTGCCATGGCGAAGCGGGCGGCCTCCTGCTGGGCGGCCTGCCGGTTCATGCGGACACGGTTGCGGATGGCGGACCAGATGTCCGGCTCCCACGAGGCCAGACCGGCATATTCTTCCTGCGTCTGGGTCAGCGTGGCCCCGTTGCGGAAGAGCCTGTCTGCCGACTGCTTGTTGTCCGACCCGCCTGCATCAAGGCTGAGATGCGGGAGCAGGTCCGCCCGGGCTTTGGCCACGAGGGAGCGGGCCTGAAGGAAACGCTCGGCGGCGGCCTGGAGGTCACCATTTTCGGCAATGGCCCGGTCTTCCAGCTCGTTCAGCAGCGGATCATGAAAGAGCGTCCACCAGTCGCTGGGGAGAGTGGCATCGGCGGGCTGCGCCACGGCGAAGGGGGCCTGCCCCTGCCAGCTGTCCGGCACGACAAAATGCGGCGGTTCGTAGTGTGGGGCGAGGTCGCAGGCACCGAGGCCCGTCAGGGCCAGCAGGCTGCCACCAAGGGCAGTCCGGCGGGCAAGACGGCCCAGCCTGCGGCGGGTCTTCTTCATGGAGGAAGAACGGTCAGAGATCATGGTGGTCATCAGTCATCATCTCCGGATTCTTCCCAGCCGCTCTGATTGTAGCCCCGGGCCGGTGTCACGATGTGGACGGGGTCGCCTTCCAGAAGGTCGGCGGGCGGGTTGTTGATGATGCGGTCATCCGCTGTGATGCCTGCCTGAACCTCGGTGGAGCTGTCCGCCATCTTGCCGACACGGATGTTCTTGAAGTGGACGGTGTTCTTCTGGTCCACGGTTGCCACCTGCATTCCTTTTTCCTGAAAGACGAGGGACCCCGTGGGAATCTTCAGCAGGTGGGAGGCATTATTGTTGGCTTTCAGCGAGACAGAGGCGAAGGTCCCCGGCCAGAGGGCGTGGTCGGCATTGTCCAGCGTGAATTCGGAGACGGCCGTTCTCGTGTTGGGGTCATAGCCGAGGGATGCCGTCAGGAACTTGGCCGTGAAGATGCGGTCCGGATACTGCGGCACGTGGACCTCCGCCGTCAGCCCGTCCGTCAGCATGTAGGAGAAGATTTCCGGCACGGAGATGAAGAGACGCAGGCGGTGCGTGTCCGCCACGGTGAAGAGTTCGGAGGCCCCACCAGTGGCGTTGAGCTGCCCGCCCCCGCTGTTGACATAGTCACCCACATTGATGGAGCGGGCCGTCACGACACCATCGAACGGAGCCACGATTTGTTTGAACTTCTCCAGGGCGGCGAAGTGGTCCACATTGCGCTGGGCTGCTTCCATCTTGGCGTAGGCGGCCTGTTCATCCGCCGTGGCGACGGAGACGGACTGCCCGGAAACGGCCTGGGAGTGCCCCATGGCCCGCCAGCGGTTGGCCGTCACGGAGGCCAGATTGTACTTGGCCTTCTGGGCATCAAGGTCTGCCAGGGCCTGGGCGTACTGGGCATCCAGTGCCGGGGCGTTGATTTCGGCCAGCACATCACCCTGATGGACGACGGCACCGTAATCCTTGTACCACATCTTCACGTAACCGGAGACCTGCGCATAGATCGGCGCCTGATACCAGGCATCAATCGTGCCGGGGAGCGTGAGGCTCACCTTGCTGTCCGCCTTGTGGGGCAGGATGATGGCCACGTTGGGCACGGCACTCTGTTCCGCCACGTCATGCAGGTGGGCGTTGTGGGCCATGCGGCCGAGCAGCAGCACGATGATGTAGAGGCCCAGCACCAGGGCGATCAGGCCGAGCAGTAATTTGTGTTTGCGGGACATGCTGGCCATCAGACGGTCTCCTTATGACGCGCAGTACGGTTGTGGATGATTGCATAGACACAGGGAACGAAGAGCAGCGTGGACAGCGTGGCGACAATCAGCCCGCCAATCACGGCCCGGCCCAGTGGGGCATTGGTGGAGTTGGAGGTGGCCATGGGGATCATCCCCACCACCATGGCAAGGGCGGTCATCAGCACGGGGCGGATGCGCTCCCGTCCGGCTTCCGTCGCTGCCCGGAGGGCATCACCATGCAGCTCGATCCGCTCCCTGGCGAAGGACACCACGAGGATGGAGTTGGCCGTGGCTGTCCCCATGCACATGATGGCCCCTGTCAGGGCCGGGACGGACAGGCGTGTCCCGGTCAGGAACAGGGCCCAGGCGATCCCGGCCAGTGCGCCGGGCAGGGCGGTGATGATGATGAACGGGTCCATCCAGGACTGGAAGTTGACGACGATCAGCAGGTAGATCAGCACGATGGAAACCATCAGTCCGATGATGAGCTGGCCATAGGCTCCGTACATGGTCACGGCGGCCCCATGGATCTCCGTTGCGGCCGTCTTGGGCAGCAGGGATTTCGTGTCGCTGATGACTTTCTTGACGTCCGTCAGCACGGCCCCGAGGTCCCGTCCTTCGGTGGAGACGTAGATGTCCACCTCCGGCATGGAGTTGAAGTGGGACACTTCACCCGGCGTGCCGGTCGGCACGACGGTGCTGATGCTGCCCAGAAGCTGGTCGCCCGTACCGGTCGGGTTGCCGTCGCCCTTGTCCACCGGAATGGTCAGCAGGTCGCTCAGATGCGTCAGCTGGTCCTGCGAGACGTAGGTGTTCAGCGGGAATGTGACGTCGTTGCTGGGGTCGAGCCAGAACTGCGGGTCCACCGTGCTGGAACCGGAGAGCGTCATCAGCTGGTTGTTGGCGAGGTCGGCCTCGGTCAGGCCGGTGGCCTGGCTGAAGGTCCGGTTGCCACGGATCATCAGTGTTGGTGTCTTCATCGTCTGCTGGATGACGACATCGGCAGCTCCCGGGATGTGCCGCAGGCGGGTCATGATCTTGCGGGCATAGTCATAATTGTCGGCAATGTCCGGCCCGTTGATCTGGATGTCGATCGGTGCGGGAGAGCCGAAATTGAGGATCTTCGCCGTCAGGTCCGCCGGCTGGAAGGTGAAGACCGTCCCGGGGAAGCGGGCGGAGAGGTCCTTGCGCAGCAGGGCACGATAATCCCACACGGGGGAGGCCTCGTTTTTCAGGGCGATGGTCAGGTCGCAGTCCTGCGTCCCGATGGTCGGTGTCGGGATGAAGGCCTGGTTGTGCGCCCCTTCCGGCAGGCCGCAGTTGCTGACGATCTCTTCCACCTGGCCGGGCAGGTCCTGCTCGATGCGGTCGGAGACCAGAGCGGCAATGCGGCCCGCAACCTCGATACGGGTACCCAGCGGGGCCCGCATATGCATCTGGAGGGCGTTGGACTTCGTCTCCGGGAAGAAGTCCCGCCCGGCCGTGAAGTAAAGCCCCAATGACAGGACGGAAAGGCCCAGGAAGATGCCGACAAACAGTTTGCGCTGCTCCACACAGCGGACCAGAATGGCGTAATAGCCGTCCCGGAAGCTGTTGAACTTTTCCTCAAAGCCCTGCTGGAAGCGGATGAAGAAGCCCATGACACCGCTGCGTGGTGGCAGGGGAGCGGAGTGATTGTGGCTGTCTGTCCCGTCGCCACGGTTGGCCGGGTGACCGGCTGCCACGGCAGTAGCGTTGGCATCGGCAGTATGCTGCTCCCTGTCCGGGATGTCATGCCCGTGACCATGATTGGCCAGCAGGTATTTTGCCATGGTGGGGACCAGCGTCCGGGAGAGGACGAAGGAGGCGATCATGGCGAAGATGATGGCTTCCGCCATCGGGCGGAAGAGGTAACCGGCCACGCCGTCCAGCTCGAACAGGGGCAGCCACACGATGCAGATGCAGGTGGTGGAGACGAAGGTCGCCGTCACGATCTGGTTGGCGGCATCGATGATGGCAGGTTCAAGCTCCTTGCCCATTTCGAGATGGGTGTCGATGTTCTCGATCATCACCGTGGCGTCGTCCACGAGGATGCCGACCGCCAGGGCCAGCCCGCCCAGTGTCATCACGTTGATGGATTCCCCGGCCCAGCTCAGCCCGATGACCGAGCAGAGAATGGCCAGCGGGATGGAGGTGGCGATGATGACGGTGGACCGCCACGAGCCGAGGAAGAGCAGCACCACGATGCCGGTCAGGAAGGCAGCGGTGACCATCTCCCGCACCACGTCCTTGATGGCGTCCTTCACGAAGATGGAGGCGTCGGTCAGGATGCTGACCTTCACGTCATCCGGCAGCACGGCCCGCAGGCGGGGGAGGGCCTTCTTTACGCCATCCACCACGTCCAGCGTGGAGGCCTCGCCGCTCTTCATGACGACGACCTCGACGCCCTGACGTCCCTTCACGAGCACGAGGTTTGTCTGCGGATGGCCGCCACGATAGACGTCCGCCACGTCGTGAACGTAGATCACCGCATTGCCCACCCGTTTGACCGGAATGTTGCCGATGGCCTTCATGCTCTTGGGGGTGGCGTTGGTCTGCACCATCCAGTCCACGGCGTCGATCTTCTGGTCACCGGCGGGCAGGACGATGTTCTGGTCATGCATGGCGTTCTGCACGTCCATGGCCGAGAGATGGTGCGCCCGCAGCTGGTCCTGGTTCAGCGTGACCATCACGAAGCTGTCCATCCCGCCATAGGGATGCGGCACCACGGCCCCCTCGACGGTGACCAGAAGCGGACGGACACGGATCATCGCCAGCTTGTAGAGGTCGGACGGCGTCTGCTTGTCCGAGGTGATCTGTAGCGAGATGACTGGAACGGAAGACGCATCCAGCCGCATGATCATCGGGGCCGGGATGTTCACTGGCAGCTGCTTGATGACGGTCTGGGAAATGGCGGTGACTTCCGCCTCTGCCTCGCCAATCTCAGACCCGGGCTGGAAGAAGATCGTCACGATCCCACGCCCGTAATAGGAGTTGGACTCCATGTGCTCGATGCCCTCCACGGTGGAGGTCACCATCAGCTCGTAATTGTAGATGATGCGGCCTGCAAATTCCTCAGGCAGCATCCCGCCATAGGTCCAGACGGCAGAGACCACCGGAATCTTGATATTCGGAAAGACGTCAGTCGGTGTTTTGAAGACTGACATCACCCCGAACATCACGATCAGGATGGACAGTACCACAAAGGTCAGAGGCCGCTTCAGGGCGGTGATGACAATGGCATTCATGGGTCGGACTGTTCCAGTTTTATTCCAGAGGCAGAAGGAAGCCGGGACAATCTAGGCAAAAAGGACGACAGGGCGAATTAAATACTGTTTTAGTCTGAGTTATGACATCTCCGTAAGGTACGGCACCTTCTTCTGTAGGGCAGGCAGAAAGGCCCCTGCTTCTGTTCTACAGTCCTCATCCTGTCACGAGATGACGGGAGCATAGGTTACAGGAATGTCACGGAATGCAACGCTCCGTCTGTATGGGTACGGAGGGAAAAAAACCGCCAAGGGTGTTTCTTCCTTCCGTGCCGATGGTGTCAGTTTTTGGGAAGCTGGTCCGGTGTTTCTGCCTGCGGGATGGAGTGGCGGATGTGTTTCACGGTACTTTCCTTCACGGGGCTGCTGTTATTGCCCCAGCTCTGCCGGATGAAGCTGACAACATCAGCTACTTCCCTGTCAGAGAGCGTGTCCGCAAAGCCCGGCATGGTGAAGGCGGAGGCCGCCGTAGGCAGGGCGTGCATACTGTCGCCGGCCAGAATGATATGGATGAGTGATGTGGCATCATCCGTCATCACGATGGGGTTGCCAGCCAGTGGGGGGAAGACCGTTCCATACCCGGCACCATCGGTGCGGTGGCAGGCGGCGCAGCGGTCCATGTAGGTCTGTGCCCCGGGCTGGGAGAGGTCGGCACGGCGGAGCATGTCGGTCGTCGTGGGGTCATAGACCCAGGGTGTTTCCTTCCGTGCCGGGGCCAGCTGCATGAGGTAACGGGCAATGGCGTGCAGGTCCGCCTCCTTGAAGGCATGGGCACTATGGACGATGACAGGCGTCATCCCGCCAAAGCTGGCACCAGTCCGGGACCGCCCCGTGCGGAGGAAATCCACGATGTCCTGTTCGCTCCAGCGGCCCAGTCCTGTCCGGTTTTCCTGCCGGAGGGAGGGGACGACCCATTGTTCCACCACGCCCCCGCCAGAGAGGAAGAGCGGCCCGTCCTTGGCTGTCTGGGCTTTTTCATTGAGGGTGATGCTGCGGGGGCTGTGGCAGGCCCCGCAATGGCCGGGTCCTTCCACCAGATAGGCTCCACGGGCAAGTATGGGGTCGGAGAACTGGTTGTTGGTGCGCAGCTGGGCAGACTGGATGGAGGGTGAGAACAGCCAGCGCCAGATATGCAGGGGCCAGCGCATGGAAAGTGGCCAGATCAGCCCATTGGCGGGCGGGTCAACAGGCTGCGGTGTCACCCCCCTCTGGAAATAGACATAGAGGGCATGGATGTCCGCCTTGCTCAGCCGTGCGTAGGAGGGATAGGGCATGGCCGGATAGAGGGCGCTGCCATCCTTGCGGATGCCGAGCTGGACGGCCCGGGCGAATTCGGCTTCGGTATAGTGGCCGATGCCGTGGACGGGGTCTGGCGAGATGTTGGTGGAGTAGATGGTGCCTATGGGCAGCTTGAAGGGCATCCCCCCGCTGTAGGGTGGCCGCCCCGGCTGGGTGTGGCAGGCGGCACAGTCGCCCAGAACGGCCTGATAATGGCCCTCTTCAATCAGTCCGGCAGGCAGGGGAGCATCATCAGCCTGTGCAGGACGGGTGGGCAGGGTGGCAGCCACGATGCCCAGCAGACCCAGCCCCATCGTCAGCAGGGGGCGAAGGGGGGATGTGCGTTTCGTGCCGGTGGAACGGAGGAACAGGGACATCAGGCGTGTACCATCGGGCCGGGATTGCGGAGATAGGTCTGGCGGATATGGTAAGCGGACCAGTAGGCCAGTGCTGCCACCAGGCCTGTCGGGTTGTATCCCATTCCTTGCGGGAAGGCGCTGGAGCCGATGACGAAGAGATTCGGGACGTCCCAGCTCTGGAGATACCGGTTCAGGGCGCTGGTTTTCGGGTTGCTGCCCAGAATGACACCACCGCTGAGATGTGTTGTCTGATAGATGCGGCTGTCGAAAAGCTGGCCCGGCTGGAGGCTGTTCAGGCTGGTCCGTGTGGCCCCCATGGCCTGGGCAATGTCGCCGATCTGCCTGACGACATACTGGTTCATGCGGATGTCGTTGTCCTTCCATGTGAAGGTCATCCGCAGCATGGGCTGGCCATAGGCATTGCGCCATGTGGGGTCCAGGTCGAGATAGACATCCCGGTAGGCCATGTTGCTGCCATGGGCATCAATGCTGAAGGAATGCCTGTACTGGTCGATCATGGCGGCCTTGTAGGCACCTCCCCAGCGGGGTGATCCTTTTCCGCCACTGCCCTGTGCGGCAGCAATGGGCTTGAGGCCCGCCTGATTGACCCAGACAGGAGACCCGCCAATGAAACCGGCCCGCCCCCGGTCGAAACCGGGCTGGTTGAAGTCATCAATGGCCACGCCAGCGCCGCCGGCGCCGACAAACTGGTTTGTGCAGCGGTTTTCCGGCAGCCAGACACGGGAGGAGGTGATGGTCTGGTAGGTGAAATTGCGGCCGATGGTCCCGCTCTGGCTGACCGGGTCATAGGGTTTGCCAATGCCGGATGTCAGCATGAGGTGGACATTGTGCAGCTGGAAGGCGCTGAGGATGACCAGATCCGCCTCAATGACCTGTTCGGAGTCGGTTTTGAGGTCGATGTACCGCACACCGGTGGCTCTCTTGCGGGTGTCATCCAGCAGGATTTCCAGCACCTGTGCCTGTGTGATGAGCCGGAAGCGTTTGTCCTGCCGCAGAGCGGGCAGGATGTTCACGTTCGGGGAGGCTTTGGAATAGAGATAGCAGGCATAGCCACTGCAATAACCGCAGAAGTTGCAGGGGCCCATCTGGCAGCCATAAGGGTTGGTATAGGGCTGGGAGGCATTGGCGGCAGGCATGCTGTAAGGGTGGAAGCCTGCCTCCCGGGCTGCCTGGCGGAAGACGCTGGCAGAGAAGGTGTCTGCCATGGGCGGCAGGGGAAAATGGCTGGAGCGGTCCAGGGCAAAGACGTTGCCACGGCCTGTTTTCTGCCCCTGCACGGAGGATGCCTCCCCCGAAGTTCCAAAGACCTTCTCCGCCTTGTCGAAAAACGGTTCCAGTTCTCCGTAGCTGATTCCGTAATCCTGGAGGTGCATGTCTTTGGGGATGAATTTCTGCCCGTAGCGCTCAATGGTGGCGCTGCGCAGGCGGAGGTCATCCTCCGTGACGCGGAAGTGGCAGCCTGACCAGTGCAGTCCGGCACCACCAACGCCTTCGCCGGGGAGGAAGGCGGCCAGCTGGCGGTAGGGCAGGGCAGTCTGGTCCGGGCGGTTGCGGATGGTCAGGGAGGTGCGGGCCAGTTTCTGGAAGAGGCGCTTGCGCACGGCGCCCCGCAGTTCGTCAATGGAGCCGGGATAGGTCCCTTCCACGGCTGTGCTGTGGTCGTGCCCACGTTCCAGCATGGTGACGTTCAGTCCGGCCTCTGTCAGTTCCTTGGCCATGATGCTGCCGGCCCAGCCAGCGCCGATGACAACGACATCCGGCTTCGCGGGAGGGAATGTCTGGTCTGTCATGGTTCATCCCTCCTCATTCTGGAAAGAGGCGCTGTATGGGTCCGGTTTTGGAGGCATGCCGACCGGGCCCAGGGGGTAGCGGGCCCCGTTCTGGTTGATCCAGTCCATGAAGTCCGCCCTGGCACCGGGAAAATCCATCATTTTCCAGCCAGCCATGTTGTGGTTGCCGCCATAGGCAGGGTCGGAGAAGGCTCCTTCCAGTGTATTGGTCCGCAGCTGCTCGAAGAAGGCGGCACCGGGAATGTCATTGAGGTGGAGCCTGTTATCTTCCAGCGCATGCAGCACCTCATCCTGCCATTGTGGCGAGAGGGCTGCAAAAACGGCATCATGCAGCATGAGGCAATGGGTGTTGATGGGCGTGATGGCCCCACGATAGAGGTCCTGTGGGCTGTAGGGCAGCTGGTAGCCCAGCTCTGGCGGCCCATTCACGAAGGGAGCCTTCATGTACCAGAGGTCACCCCGGCCGTAAGGGGTGGTCATCTGCCTGTCGATGAAGCGGGGTACGCCGAGGGCCTGGGCTCCCGGCCCGTTTTCATCCTGCGGAAAGATGCGCTCGCACGCATGGCAGAGAAAGAGATATTCCTCCGCACTGAAAAAGACGGGCCTGTAATGGGCGGGGTCATCATCCGGGGGGGCGGGCTGTTGTTTCCCATCCTTTTCGTCTGCCCGGGCGGCATGGCTGAGCAGGGGAATGCTGGAGAGGGAGGCTGCCCCTCCCATGAAGCCACGCCGGGACAGCGGGGCAGGAGCATCGTGGGAGGGAGGGGAGGAAGATGATGTCATCGCACAGGGCGGCCCGGTTTGAGAAAGTCCAGAAGAGGGGGCAGAATGGGAAAAAAGGCAGCAGAAGACAAGTTAACCAGCTGTCATGCCTGCTTTCTTCCGCCTTTTTTCCCGCATTGGGCGCCCAGGTCCGTTATTGGGGCAGGGTGAGCATGTGGGGCTGGGGAGAATGGATGCGGCCTGCGGAAGGTGCCTGGCCTGTTTCCGTATCAGCCGGTTTCTGCCAGCTGCCGGCAGTGCTGGCAGTATTGCCAACGGCCCGGTCTGCCGTTGCGGTGGCACCGGTCACGACCGTGCTGGCCGGGGGCTGCGGTGCAGCCGGGGGTGTGCCGGACAGATCCGTGCTGCTCAGCTCCTGGCTCTGGATGGTGGCGGCATTCAGCGGTGTGCCTGTTGCGTCCGTCAGCCATGAGGCCAGATGGCTGCGAACCTGGTATTCCAGCTCGACATTCATGTCATCCATGAGCTGCGTGTTGAGCGTATGGAGGTTGTGCTCCAGCCCGAGCTTGCCCGGGGCATCAATCGTGCGCTGGACATGCGCCGTGATGAAGCCGTGGTGATGGCTGGCGGCGTCATTCAGGTTCAGCTGGACTGTATAACTCCCGCTGAGGGCATGGTGCGGGGCCTTGCTAATCTCCGCTTTCGTGATGGTGAAGCTGGCCGTACCGGATGCTCCCATGGCGTGCAGGCGCTGGCGCCCCATAAGGGCCAGAGCGTCGGTGGGGTTGGTCGGGCTGTGGGAGGACAGGGCGTCACTGTCGGGCTGGACCTGGTTGCTGACATCAACCTGGCTGACATTCAGGTTGAGGGGGGGCAGGTAGCTGTAATCCGGTGACGGGAATGTTTCCTCTCCGGAACCGCCGGAGGCACAGCCTGCCAGCAGAGCCAGCGCACAGCCCATTCCCAGGCTGAAGAGAGAGGAACGCAGCTTCATGCGGCTGACCAGATGAGGCGTTCTGGCACTATGGTTCGTCATGGTTTTCATGTCCGGCGCCTGTTGTTTTTTCGTGGTCCTGCGGGGTGAGCCGGTCCCGGTCGGGCAGGCCTGCTGTCCGACCGGCCTCAAAAAAGAAAGACTGCCCCCAGTGTCTGGAAGAAAATGGAAAAGATGTCCGGTTTTGTCCAGTCTCTTCCTGTGTGGTGGCCTGTGTATCGGTCTGGGAGGACGAAGGTGACAGGGCGATGTCCTTCCACAGGGCCGAGGCCTTGCCCACGCCATAATCTTCCAGCCGGAAGGGGTGGGCATGTTTCAGTTCCTCAATGCAGTTGGGGTTGCTGATGAACCATGAGAGGAGAAAGATGGGGACCAGTGGCGTAAGCGGCCCATCTCCCAGCAGGAGTTCACCCTGCGGGTGGTAGAAAAGGGGCTGCTGTGCTGTTTGCGGGTCTATCTGTCCTGCCGGGCCGGGCCAGAAGAGGTAGAAGGTTTCTCCGTTTCTTTCGTCACTGAAGCGGCAGGCCACACCTCTGTCTGTCGGCATGGTCAGTTCGGCCCGGATGATGCGGCCACTGAAAGGGGAGCAGGCCAGCGTGTGGGGGCCGGCGGGCCGTGTCTCCAGCATGGCCCGGATGAACCGGGGCGCAAAGGGCTGGCCAGTTGCATCCGCTGCCTCCAGCTCCAGTGAGGTCTCTTCACCATCCAGCAGTGTGGCGGGAGACAGGACAAGAAGCGACCTGCTGACAGAGCGGAACCAGAGGCCGAGCAGCTGGAGGCGGGCCGTGTGCGGCAGGTTGGTGAGTGGGGCCATGGCCTCATGCGGGAAGCAGGCCTCGGCTGGCAGGGGCGTTACCCGGCCCAGCAGCGTCGTGCTGAGTTGCTGTAGGGCGGGGGCAACGGCCTCCCTGATCTTCTGGCTCCAGCGTTTGTCCAGCGCCAGGGCGTGGCAGGCGAGGATATCCCCTTCAGGTGTGAGCCACCAGCAGGCTTCCTGCCCTGTGTGCCTGTGCTGGAGACTCAGGACCTCCATCCCGGCAGGGGCCGGATGACGCCCGTTGCACTGCCAGCCCGGATAGAGCCGTTCGACGGGCTGCCCGTCCCGCTGGAGAGGTACTGGAAGCCCTGCTGTCATGGCGCTCCAGCATCACCGTTTTTCTGGCCATCGGGCAGGCTTTCACGGGTGAAGGTGAAAGCCGTGTTGCAGAAATGGCATTCCATGGAGATCACGCCATCCTGTGCCATGTGGTCGAGGTCCTCCCCGCTGAAACGTTCCAGCACACCCTGGAGGCGGGCCCGGCTGCACCGGCAGCCGAAGGAGAGAGGCCTGGCCGGGGCCAGCTCCACATCCAGCGTGCCGAAGAGACGGTTGATGAGCGCCCCGGGGGAGAGCTGTGGGTTGAAGAGCTCCTCTGCCGTCAGGGTCTGGCCAAAGGTGCAGGCCGTTTCCCACAGGTCCTGGATGGTGGCATCGGCTGGTCTGTGGTCATCATTGCCCGCAATCGGGGTGCTGTCTGGCAGGCGTTCCAGTACCAGGGCTCCGGCCTGCCAGCCCGCTTCCGTATGGCGGGAGAAGAGGTGGATGGCGCAGTCATGCTGCTCACTGGTCTGGAAATAATGTTCGGCCATGTCAGCCAGAGTGGGGCCTTCGAGCCCGACAATGCCTTGATAACGGTCGGTATCCGGCCCCTGATCCACGGTAAAGGCCATATAGCCCTTGCCCAGCAGTCCGGAAGCATCTTCCGGCAGGGGGAGGGTGTAATCTTCAGCCATGCGGGCGGTAAAGCGCAGTTCGCCTGTATCGGTGCAGTCTGCAAGGAACAGGGAAACAGGTCCGTCTCCTTTGACCTGAAGGGAGAAGGACCCTTTGAATTTGAGGGCCGTCGCCATGGCTGCCACGAGGGCGAGCGCCTGTCCGCCAAGGAGGCGGACCGGTTCTGGCAGTTCATCATGGCGGGAGAGGATGGCCCCGGCCAGCGGGCCAAGTGTGATCAGCCGCCCCCGTACTGGCACATGGCCAAGATGGAACGGTGTGATGGCATGGGCGACCGTGAGGTCGGGGACATCATGCGGGCGGGGCGTTGCTGCGGGCGTGGTGGTTTCTGTCACCGGGGTCACAATCCTCTCTGTCGGGCCTGCCTGGCCTGATGCCCTACCCCCTCCGGGGCAGGCATCAGGCGGAAGGGTCTAGCCCTGATAGGCCGAAAGATCATCTTTCTCCATGCACCAGAGCAGAAGCCCTTTCTGGGCGTGCAGGCGGTTTTCGGCTTCATCAAACACGATGGAGGCCGGGCTTTCGAACACGGCCTTGCTGACTTCTTCCCCTATATGGGCAGGCAGGCAGTGCATGAACAGGGCCTGGGGTGAGGCCAGCGCCATGAGGGTTTCATCCACATGGTAAGGGCGGAACAGCCTGAGGCGTTTTTCCGCATCTTCATCCCCCATGCTGACCCATGTGTCCGTGATGACGGCATCCGCTCCTGCTGCGGCCTCCTTGGGGTCATGCGTCAGGCGGATGTCACCGCCATTGTCCCGGGCCCATTGCACTGCGGTTTCGGACGGGGTGAACTCCCCTTCCGGTGTGGCCAGATGCAGGGTGAAGCCCAGTCGGGCTGCGGCCTCGATCATGGAGGTGGCAACATTGTTGCCATCGCCGATCCAGGCCAGTTTTTTGCCGGTGATAGGTCCCCTGTGTTCCTCAAAGGTAAGGATGTCGGCCAGAATCTGTACAGGGTGGGAGATCGGTGTCAGCCCGTTGATGACCGGCACGCTGCTCCAGCGGGCCAGCTCACGCAGGTTGGCATCCTTGCCCGTGCGCAGCACGATGACATCCAGAAAACGGGAGAGGACACGGGCCGTATCGGCAATGCTTTCTCCACGCCCCAGTTGCATGTCGGATGGAGCCAGCACGTTGACGGTCCCGCCAAGCTGTTTCATCCCGACTTCAAAGGAGACACGGGTGCGGGTGGAGGGGCGGGACATCATCAGCCCCAGCGCACGGCCGGCCAGTGGCTGGCCGGGGCAGAGCGGATGTCTGCGCCCCTGCTGGAGAGCCTTGACCCGTGCGGCGAGCGTGAGGATATGCCGCAGTGTCTCGGTGGAGTGGTCCTTGATGTCCAGGAAGTGACGGGGCGATGAGGCCTTGGTGGTACTCACGCAGGTGTCTCCTTACTTGTTGGCAAGGGCGTGAGCAGCACGCCCGATGCGGATGCAGGCTTCCTGACAGTCAGCCTCGGTTGCAATGAGGGGCGGAACCAGACGCAGCACGTTGTCCCCTGCGCCTATGGCCAGAAGGCCCTCGGCCATGACAGCGGCCAGAACATCCCCGACAGGGATGCGGCAGCGCAGGCCCCGCATCAGTCCGACACCACGGACTTCCTCGAAAATGGTGGGATATTCCCTCACGCAGGCTTCAAGCATTGTGCCAAAGGCGGCACCGGTCTTGCGGACATGCTCCAGAAAGCCGGGTGACAGAATCTCTTTCAGCACGGCCAGCCCGGCCGAGCAGGCCAGTGGGTTGCCGCCATAAGTGGTGCCATGCGTGCCGGGTGTGAGGTGCTGGGCCAGGTCTTCACGGGCCAGTACAGCCCCGAGCGGTACGCCCCCGCCAATGCCTTTGGCGGAGGACACGACATCCGGTGTGATGCCTGCCTGCTCGAAGGCGAAGAGCGTACCGGTACGGCCCATGCCGCTCTGTACCTCATCAATGCCCAGATAGAGGCCTTTCTCATCGCACAGGGCACGGAGGCCTTGCAGGAATTCATGGTCTGCTGCCCGGATGCCACTTTCCCCCTGCACGGGTTCCAGCAGGATGCCGGCTGTCTGGTCTGTCACGGCGGCCCGGACGGCGTTGAGGTCGTTGAAGGGCACATGGTCGAACCCTTCCACCGGTGTGCCGAACCCTTCCAGATAGGCCGGGTTGCCGGTTGCGGAAATGGTGGCCAGTGTCCGTCCATGAAAGGCATTGTTGAAACAGATGATGCGTGTGCGTTCAGGGTGACCATTTTTGTACTGGGCCCGCCGGATCAGTTTGATGAGGCCCTCATTGGCCTCTGCACCGGAATTGCAGAAGAGGACTGAATCCGCAAAGCTGTTCGCCACCAGCATGTCCGCCAGGGCCCTGGCCTGTGGAACCTGATAGAGGTTTGAGACGTGGATGACTTTGCTGGCCTGTTCGGTGATGGCCTTCACGAGGGCCGGGTGGCTGTGGCCAAGGGAGGACACGGCAATGCCAGCCCCGAAGTCCAGATAGCGTCGTCCATCCGTGCCGGTGAGCCAGAGGCCTTCGCCATGCTCAAAGGCAAGGTCAAAGCGTTTGTAGTTCGGCATGATGGAGGCGATCATGGTGGACGCGTTCCCGGTCTGAAAAATCAACGACATACAGCCCGTATCCGGTGGCGCATCAGTTCCATGCCTCCAACGGAAAATACCCCTGTCCGGTTTTCAGATCAGGGGGAGCTGCCCGACCATACTGCTTGCAGAACGGGGAATCGTCAAACCCTGTTTTGCAGGCAGGCCATGGAGGGCTTTGCAGCCGGACGCATGGCCTTCAGTCCGGCAGCCGCCGATAGATGAGATTCCGTGCCAGCCAGCAGCTGACACGCAGCTGGTGGAGGCGCCCGTTCCGCCGTTCGAAGTGGAGGGTCCAGTCGCCGGGCGGGGTGTGATCCAGAGCCCGGGGGCAGGGGAAGGCCCACAGGTCCGGTCCCAGTCCGGTCAGCCGTTCCATCCGCCCTGTTCCCAGAAAACCGGAGAACCCGCCATGCAGCAGCCCGCTCTGGCTGGTGATGGTGAAACGGGAGCCGTCCAGCTCCTCACATTCATAGTCTCCGGCAAGTTCTTCCGGGTCGGGCTGGGGGCTGGCAGGGTAGGGGCGGAGCAGGGCATGCCGGTTCTCCCCTGGCCGTTCCATGATGATGTGGGGCGTGGGGATTTCTTGTCTGCTGGCCTGCATGTGTTCGCCCTGTATATGCCGCACACGGAGGTTCCCGGCCTCGGCAAGCTGGGGGGAGATGATGTCCAGCGTTTCCGGCAGCATGAGGTAGCGGAGCTGAAGCTTGCCCGGTGCTGCTGCGGTGATGCGGGCGGAGAGGCCGGTTTCCTCATCCAGCCAGAGGCCCTCCAGTGCATGGGGAGCCTGTCTGCCAGAGGGGGCCTGTCGGGCAGCCGGTTTTCCCTCTTCTCCCAGAAAGGCCCGGAACAGGTTGGCGGCGGCCTGCTGGGCCGGGGACATGTGGTTGAAGAGGACCACGACAGAGAGGCGCAAGGCGGCACAGTGCAGCCGGTGGGACCGCCAGCCCCGCAGGGCGCCGCCATGGGCTGTGACCTCATGGCCTGCGATGGTGCCATGCTGCAGCCCGAAGCCGTAAGGCGCCTTGTGCCCGTTATCGAACAGGACGGGGCGGCTCATGCGGTTATAGAGGCCTTCGGGGTCATCACGCTGCTGGTCGATGAAACGTTCCCAGGCGATCATGTCATCGAGCGAGGCTGCCATCCCGGCATCCCCTGTCCAGTAGATGTGATTGCGGGCGGGCCAGTAGCCGCCCTCCTGTGTCCCCTCATAGCCGGTTGTGCCATCGGGCAGGGCGCTGGTTTCCGCCGCCAGGATGGCCCGCCTCATGCCGACCCTGTCGAAAACATGCTGCTGGAGCAGCTCGGCAAAGCTCAGCCCGCTTTCTTCTTCCATCGCCTCGGAAATCAGACGGAAATTCTGGTTGACGTAGGAATAGGATGTGCCGGGAAGAAACTGGAGGGACCGTGTCCCGGTGATGACCCTGTCGGAATCCGCCGGGCTGAATGTGCCTTCAATGGCGGCACCATGCAGCATGGCCACGGCCCAGTAATCCCGCAGGCCGGACTGGTTGTGAGCCAGCTGTGTGACAGTGGGCGGGTCGGAGCGGAGCCGGGGCAGCCGCCTGTGGATGTATGGGGCCAGGGTTTCCGGGTTTTCGTAACGGTCCAGCAGGGTGGCGCAGGTGAACTGCTTGGTGATGGAACAGATGCGGAACAGGCTTGCGGGCGTGAAAGGCAGGCGGCGTTCCAGCGAGGCATAGCCCCAGCAGTGCCGGGCGATCACTTCCCCCTCATGCAGGACGGCAACAGCTCCACCGGGGCCGGGATAACGGGAGGCCGTGGCGTGCATTTCTTCCTTCAGGCGCCCGGTCCGGGGCAGGATGGAGTGTTGTGCGTGCATGAGAACTCACTGGCGGGTACTATGGAGAGGCCTGTTACCAGTGATGAAGATTTTGGACGGGCAGGGCAAGAGCAAGTTATGGACTGATCGCATGGATGTTATCCCACCTTCACCAGATTATCAGAGCCTGAAAGACGCAGCTCTGGCCCATCTGGCCCGCTTTGCCACGACCCGGCAAAGCTTGCGGCAGATGTTGCAGCGGCGTGTTCGCCGCTGGGGGGTACGGGCTGCCCGGGCTGGCATGTTTGCCGAGGAGGTCGCTGCACATGAGGCCGTCTGCCTGCCGGTTATCGACCAGATCGTGGAGGAGATGGGGCGCCTCGGAGCTGTGGATGATGCGGCCTTTTCCCGTTCCAGGTCCCGCAATCTGGCCCGTGCTGGGCGGTCCCGCCGAGCTGTGCAGGCCCATCTTCAGGCAAGGGGCGTTGATGGTGAGACGGTCCGGCAGGCGGTGGATGAGAGCCTGGGAGAGGCAGGGGAGGAGCAGGCCCATCAGGCCGAACTGGCCGCCGCACTCATCCTGGCTCGCAAAAGGGCGGTCGGGCCATTCCACAGGCCCGACAGGCCGGAGAAGGAACACATGAAGGTACTGGCCATTTTTGCCCGCAACGGTTTTTCGCAGGATGTTGCGGAGAAGGCGCTTGGAATGGACAGGGAGGATGCGGAAGATCTGATTATCGGATTCCGGTCCCTGTGATGTTCCGTTGGGCAGGAACCAGATTCAGCCTCAATGTCCGGTTAGGCTGATGTCTGGCGAGAATGGGCAGAGCGTGAGGTGGACCATGCAGAAAAGCGGGGCTGTCATGCAGGGATGGCAGATGTGGGACCGCCGGAAGGAGGTGCTGGCCCTGTGTGTCTGCCTCACTCTCGGAGCATGCAGCTCGGTCGGATCCTACCATGGGCCGGTGCAGTGTGCGCCTTATGCGCGGCAGGTGAGTGGGGTCAACCTGCGGGGGCGGGCTGCCAGCTGGTGGTGGGAAGCCCGGGGCCATTACCAGCGTAGCCACAGGCCACAGCCGGGGAGTGTGCTGGTGTTCCGGGCAAGCTCCCGTATTCCGGATGGGCATGTGTCGGTCGTGCGGCGCCTGCGGACGAGGCGGCGGATTGAAGTGGATCATGCCAACTGGGTTGGCGGGCGTATTGAGCACAGTGTGCCGGTGGAGGACATCTCCCCAAGGGGGGACTGGTCGCTGGTCCGGGTCTGGTGGGCCCCGGCAGGAAGTATGGGCAGGCGTGCATATCCTACCTATGGTTTTATCCTGCCAATGCGCTAGGATGCCTTCACGACATGGGTGGGCCCATGGGCCGGGGGTTGCACAATCAGTACGCCCCTGCCACATGAGGGACGCCTCAACCTTATCAGGGAGTATGGTCCTATGGGCAGCATGAGTCCGATTCACTGGATAATCCTTGCCGTTATTGTACTGGTGCTGTTCGGTGGTGGCGGCAAGATCAGCAGCCTGATGGGCGATTTCGCCAAGGGGATCAAATCCTTCAAGAAGGGCATGGCCGAGGATGACCGGGAGGGAACCGCCGCCCCGCAGCAGGCTGACGAACGTCTGTCTCCGCCCCAGCCCCAGCAGGGTACGGCAGCGCCCCATCAGCAGCCGGATGCCCGTATGGCTGATGATGAAAGCCACCGTTCCCGCTGATCCCGCTCTGCGGAACAGTTCCGGCACCTGAAGACCCGATGATACCCATATGACTTTCTGCACAGACTGGCGGGCCGTGCCCCGCTCCTGCTGGGGTGCGGCCGTGGCTCTGGGCAATTTTGATGGCGTGCATCGAGGTCATGTCCATTTGCTTCAGAGCCTGAAGATGGCTCGCCCCGGCTGTCGGTTGGGGGTGCTGACCTTCGAGCCACATCCACGGTCTTTTTTCCGTCCGCAGGACCCACCCTTCCGTCTCATGCGGCCGGAGGTGCGTGCCGCCGCCCTGAAGGAACAGGGCGTAAGCTGCATCGTGCAGGCAGAGTTTGATGAGGCTTTTTCCCATCTGGGTGCCGAGGCCTTCGTGCGGGATGTGCTGATCGAGGGGCTGCATGTGGCTCATGTGGCCTGTGGGGCGGACTTCGCCTTCGGGCACCGGCGGGAGGGTGATGTCACGTTTCTGGAGCAGCTTCTGGTGGAGCATGGCGTGGGCGTCAGTATCGTCCCGCAGCTGGCGGATGTGGCAGGGCCGGTGTCTTCCAGCCGGATACGCCGTCTCCTTCAGGAGGGTTATCCCGAGAAGGCAGCGGAGCTTCTGGGGCGCAACTGGGCCATCACGGGAGAGGTGGTCCAGGGGGATCAGCGGGGGCGCCTTCTGGGGTTCCCGACAGCCAACATTGCGCTGAAGGAGCATCTGGAGCCTGCCAGGGGTGTCTATGCCGTGAGGGTGCAGATGCCGGACGGTCGGCTCGTGCCCGGCGTGGCCAATCTTGGCCGCCGCCCGACCATCAATGACGGGCGGGAGAGCCGGCTGGAGGCTCATCTTTTCGATGTGGATGAGGACCTGTACGGCCAGATTCTGGGGGTGGAGCTGGTTGCCCTGCTCCGGGACGAGAAACGCTTTTCCTCCCTTGATGAGCTGAAGGCCCATATTGCGGCAGATGCCGCACAGGCGAAGCAGGTGCTCGGCAAGACAGGGGGTTGACCGGGACGGCAGGCTCTCTCCATAAGTACAGTTATTTTTATCCCGTACTGAGAGCTGGCGCACCTATTCCATGTCTGAGCCTGTAGAAAAGACCGATACCGTTTTCCGTGAGCAGCAGGAGCGTTACCGGGGAACGGTCTTCCTGCCCAAGACGTCTTTCCCCATGCGGGGCAACCTGCCAAAGCGGGAGCCGGACATGCTGGCCCATTGGGCGGAGACGGGGCTGGATGGCCAGATAGCAGAGGCCGGGCGTCGGGCGGACAGCATCTTCACGCTGCATGATGGCCCGCCCTATGCCAACGGGCATATCCATATCGGCCATGCCCTCAACAAGGTGATGAAGGACGTCATCAACCGTGCCCAGCGCATGAATGGGGCGCAGGTGCGCTACATGCCGGGATGGGACTGCCACGGCCTGCCGATCGAGTGGAAGGTCGAGGAGGAATATCGCCGGAAGGGCAAGGACAAGGATGCCGTGCCGGTTCTCCAGTTCCGTGCGGAATGTCGGGAATATGCCGCAAAATGGGTGGAGGCCCAGCGGGAGGACTTCAAGCGTCTGGGCATCCAGGCGGAGTGGGACAACCGCTACGTGACGATGGACTTCGCCTCCGAGGCGCAGATTGCCGAGGAAATCGGCAAGTTCCTTCTCAATGGCCGTCTCTATCGTGGGTTGCGCCCCGTGATGTGGAGTCCGGTCGAGAAGACGGCCCTGGCCGAGGCGGAAGTCGAATATCACGACATCACCTCCACGACCCTGTTCGTGGCTTTCCCCAATGTGAAGGACCCGACGGAAGGGCAGCTGCTCTCCGGTGCCTCGGCCGTGATCTGGACCACGACCCCGTGGACGATCCCCGTCAACCGGGCACTCGCTGCCGGGCCGGACATCACCTACACGGTCATCCATGTCACCGGCGTGGCCGAGGACAGCCTCGTGCCGGTCGGGGCAAAGCTGATCGTGGCCGTGGACCGTCTGGAAGACTTCCTCTCCGGCGCAGGCGTTACCGGGCATGAGGTCCTTCACACCCTTCCCGGCCGTGCGCTGGAAGGAGCCGTGTTCGCCCATCCGCTGCGGGGGCGTGGGTTTGATTATGACGTGCCGCTGCTGCTTGGTGATTTCGTCACGACGGATGCCGGTACCGGTCTGGTGCACATGGCCCCGGCGCATGGTCATGACGACTTCATGCTCTGCCGTGCCCACGGCGTGGAAGTGACGGAAGAGGTCTGCGACAACGGAACCTATGTGGACTGGATGCCGGAGCTTGGGGGTGTTCATGTCTTCAAGGCCACGCAGCCCGTATGTGATCTGCTGACACAGGTGCGGGATCAGGCCCGGCAGGACGGTGCCCCGGCCCGTGGCCTTATGGCCCGGGCGGAGATCGTCCATTCCTATCCCCATTCGTGGCGGTCCAAGAAGCCGGTGATTTTCCGGGCCACGCCGCAGTGGTTCATCGCCATGGAGCCCCGTGAAGGGGATGAGGGTGGCCCCGGCCTGCGTGAGCGTGCCCTGAAGGCCCTTGATGACATCAGCTTCGTACCGGCCAGCTCCCGCCGCCGCCTGACGAGCATGATCGAGCAGCGGCCGGACTGGTGCATCTCTCGCCAGCGGTCCTGGGGCGTGCCGATCGCCGTGTTCGTGGAGAAACGCACCGGTGAGGTGCTGCGGGATGCCGATGTGATGTCCCGCATCGTGCAGAGCTTCCGGGAGCGTGGGGCGGATGCCTGGTATGACACGGACCCTGCCGTCTATCTCGGTGAAGGCCGCAATCCGGAAGACTATGATCAGGTTTTCGACATTGTTGACGTCTGGTTCGAGAGCGGATGCAGCCACCGTTTCGTCCTGCATCAGGAGGGCGTGAATTACCCGGCCGACCTGTATCTGGAAGGCTCCGACCAGCATCGCGGCTGGTTCCAGTCCTCCCTGCTGGAAAGCGTGGGGGCCGAAGGCGTGGCGTCCTACAGGACGGTCGTGACGAACGGGTTCGTGCTGGACGGGCAGGGGCGCAAGATGTCCAAGTCCCTCGGCAACACCATCGTGCCTGATGACGTGACGAAGACGCTGGGTGCGGACGTGCTGCGCCTGTGGGTCCTGAACTCTGATACCAATGAGGACCTCCGCATCAGTCAGGAGATTCTCAAGCAGCAGGGCGAGCTGTACCGCCGTGTGCGGAACACGCTGCGCTGGCTGCTGGGGGCACTGGATGGCTTCACGCAGGCCGAGGCCCTGCCGCTGGGCTGGGATGACGTGTCCGCCCCGGTGGACGTGATGCTGGACAGGCTGGTCCCGGACGAGGCGGCCCGTGCCCTCCGCCACAAGGCAACGGTGAAGGCCCGCAAGGCCCTGCCGCTGCTGGAGCAGTACATTCTGCACCGTCTGTACGAGCTGTACCAGCGTGTGCAGGAGGCGGTGAAGACCCATCAGTGGAACGGCGTCTATCCGCTGCTGCACAATTTCTGCAACAATGAGCTGTCGGCCTTCTATTTCGACATCCGCAAGGACGTCCTCTACTGCGATCCAACGGACTCCCATGCACGCCGGGCGGCCCGCACCGTGCTGGACGTGCTGCACCGTGCCCTGACGACGTGGCTGGCCCCGGCTCTGGTCTTCACGGCGGAAGAGTCGTGGCAGGCCCGTTTCGGGCAGGAAGGCAGCGTGCATCTGGAGCGCTTCTTCGTGCCGGAAGAAGGCTGGCATGATCCTGAACTGGCCGGACGGTGGGAGACCCTGCGTCAGGTCCGCCGCCGTGTCACCACGGCTCTGGAAGTCGCCCGTCGGGAAGGGTTGATCGGCTCCTCGCTGGAGGCCCAGGTCCATCTGCCCCTGACGGCCGATGAGCAGGTCGTGTCCGAAGGGATCGACTGGGCGGAGCTTTGCCTGGCGTCCGAGGTCCATGTGCAGCCGGGTCAGGCCGAGGATGAGGTGAGGGTCAGCCGTGCGGACGGGCAGAAATGTGCCCGCTGCTGGCGTGTCCTGCCTGATGTCGGGCAGAATGAGGACCACAGCCATCTCTGCCTGCGCTGTTTTGGTGCGGTGAGTGCATGAGGTCGGCCCGGGCTGAAGGTACAGGGAGCGGCGCATCCCCGGCCTCTGTACCGGGGTCGCCACGGTGGCGGCTGGTCGGGTTGGTAACGGCTCTTGCTGTCCTGTTCGTGGACCAGGCGAGCAAGGCATGGATTCTCTACGGGCTGAACCTGCCGGCACGGGGGACCATGGATGTCATGCCCTGCCTCAGCTTCACGATGGTATGGAATCACGCCGTGACGTTCGGCATGTTCGGCGGGCACGGACGCTGGCTGTTCATTGCCATCTCCCTGCTGGCAGTGTTGGGGCTTCTGGTCGTTCTTCTGCGGTCACGCCGTCGGCTGGTCAGTCTTGCCTGCGGCGGAATCATCGGGGGCGCCATTGGCAATGTGATAGACCGTCTTCATTACGGGGCCGTAGTGGATTTCCTGCATTTTCATGTCGGGGGATGGTCCTGGTATGTTTTCAACATTGCGGATTCCGGCATTGTCTGTGGTGTTGGCCTGTGGCTGCTGGACTCCTTTCTGGCGGAGCGGCGGAGCCGGAATGGCTGAAGTGACAACCGGCTTGCCCATTGCAGGCAGGCCCTATAGGATTGGGCATCTTTTTGTGAGTGCAGTGCGGGAACCTGTCATGCGGCTTTTTGCTCCTTCAGTTATACGTCACGGAGTCCGGTTGGGTGCTCTGGCCACGTTCGGGCTGGCGTTGGCTGGGTGCTCCGGCAGTGATGTGGCGCGTGGCTTCGGCCTTCAGCGCAGCCTGCCGGATGAATACGCCGTGACGACCCGTGCGCCACTCTCCATGCCACCCTCGGAGAAACTGGCCCTTCCGGGGGCAGCCAGTGCCAACCGCCCGGATGAAAGTCCCCGTATGCAGGCGCTGGAGACGCTGGCCCCGGATGTCGCTCTTCACCCCAATGAGGGGACGGAGAGCGTCGGGCAGGAGGCCCTTGTCCAGCGGGCCACATCGGCGGCCCGTGGTCCGAACAATGCCGAACTTGGCGATGCTGATGCTGGATTTGTGGACAGTCTTCTTTTCTGGCGGGGTGGCCGGGCTGGCAATGTTGTGGATGGCGAAGCGGAAAATCGCCGCATCCAGAAGAATGCGGCCCTGGGGCAGAGCTTTGCTGAAGGCGCCACGCCGACCCTGCGGAAGGGTGGCAAATAAGAGCTTTCAGGCTCTCCTTTTGCGGTTGGTGTTCCGTCCTGTTCTGCCTCCTGTCTGAGGAGAAGTCATGATGAGGCCTGTCATCCGCCGTCTTTCCAGCCATGTTGTGGATCTTATTGCCGCTGGTGAGGTGGTGGAGCGTCCGGCGGCGGCGCTCAAGGAACTGGTGGAAAATGCGCTGGATGCCGGGGCGACCCGTCTTGAGGTCACCCTGCGGGGGGGCGGCTGTGAGCTGATTGATGTCCGGGATAATGGCCGGGGGATGGAAGCCGAGGAGCTGCCCCTGGCGGTGGAGCGGCACTGTACCTCCAAATTGCCGGATGATGACCTGACGGCCATAAAAACACTGGGGTTTCGGGGGGAGGCGCTGCCATCCATCGGGGCCAGTGCCCGCCTTTTCCTGACATCACGGACAGAAACGGCTGAAACGGCCTGGGAGCTTTCCGTGCAGGGGGGTGTTGTCAGCGGGCCGGTGCCTTCTGCTGGTTCTGTGGGGACCCGTGTTGTGGTGCGGGACCTGTTCTTTGCGACACCGGCTCGCCGCAAATTTCTCAAGACAGCCAGAGTGGAGGGCAATCACGCTGAAGCCGTCATGCGGCGTGTGGCGTTGAGTGCGCCGGATTGTGCCATCAGTTTCGTCATGGATGGGCGGGAGATATTCAATCTGCCGCCGCAGGATGTCCGTGCCCGTGTGGCCAGCATTCTTGAAGTGCCCGAAGATGGCCTTCTGACGGTTGATGAGCAGCGTGGCCCCATGCGGCTGGGCGGGTATATCTGTGGTCCGGGTGAAACCAGGCGGACAGGCAGCGGCCAGTTCATGCTGGTCAATAATCGCCCTGTGATGGACCCCATCCTGCGGACTGCCATACGGGTGGCCTATCGGCCCGTGATCGAGAAAGGGCGTTTCCCTGTTCTCCTGCTGCATCTGCGCCTTCCGCTTGATCGTGTGGATGTGAATGTCCATCCTGCCAAGACAGAGCTGCGGTTTGCGGATGAGGCCGAGGTGAGAGCTTTTGTCATCGGGGCTGTGGGGCGTGCGTTGGCCCGTAGCGCCGGGGACGGTGGAGGCATACAGGCCGATCTTGGCATCATTGGCCGCCGGGCGGCTTCCATTGGGCAGAACGTGCCGGGTACGTCCTATTCATATGATCATACGGGCGCCCGGGCTGTTCCTCCGGCCGATCTTGGTCTGGGGACGTCCGTTCGCCGTTTTGCTTCGTCTGCCGTGATGGAGGAGCGGCAGTCTGCTCCCGGCCTTGCAGAGCCGCAGCAGGGTTATGTGACGTCGGGCCGGGTTGCGCAGGTGGAAGATGGCGGAGGGGAGGAGGTGCCTCATCCGTCTGTTGGCGGCAGACAGCCGGAGCAGCCACTTGGTGTGCCGATCGGGCAGATTCATGCCACCTATATTCTCTCGATTGCCCCGGATGGTGACCTGATCCTGACAGACCAGCATGCTGCCCATGAGCGTCTGACCCATGAGCGCCTGCGTGCCCGTTTTGCTGAAGGGGCCGTGCAGGCGCAGGCCCTTCTGATGCCGGAGGTGGTTGATCTGCCGCATGGGGCGGCCGAGGCGCTGTCACGATGTGCGGAGGAGCTGGCCCGTTTTGGTCTGGAGATAGAATCTTTTGGCAGTGGGAGCGTTCTGGTCCGCAGTCTGCCTGCCCCATTGAACGGTAGTGACGTGGCGGGCCTTCTGCGGGATGTGGCGGATGAACTCGTGCAGATGCCTGACCTGCCAGCCCGGCAGACAGACAGTCTGGATGGGCGGTTTGAAGCCATCATGGCCCGGATGGCCTGTCATGGCAGCATCCGTGCCGGCCGTATTCTCAAGCAGGAGGAAATGGATGCTCTGTTGCGGGGCATGGAGCAGCATCCCCGGGCCAATACCTGCCCTCATGGCCGTCCGACATGGTTGAAGCTGGACAAGGACGGGCTGGAGAAACTTTTCGGGCGGACCAGGTAATACTGGTGCCGAAAGGCATTTCACATTTCTTTGACAGGAAAACAGGGCGGCCCAAAGGGCCTTTCTATGGTTTTCATCGCATTGAAAGAGGTAATGTCACATCTTGTTTCATGGATGTGCCCTTTCCTTCCCGGAGTTGATCTTGAAGGAAAGGGGCGGAAAGAGGATGGAATGGTCGATCTTGTTGGCGAGTTGAAATCTGTTGTTGGCACCAGATATGTCCTGACCTCGGAAAGTGCGACCTACGGGTACCGCAAGGGGTTCCGGTTTGGTGATGGCCGGGTGGAAGCCGTCGTTATTCCCGGCTCTCTGGTTGAGCTGTGGCGTGTCTCGAAGCTGGCGGTGGAATCAGGGCGCATCATTCTCATGCAGGCGGCCAATACAGGGCTGACGGGCGGCTCCACACCGGATGGCAACGATTATGACAGGCCGATCATTCTCATCAGCACACGCAGGCTGAAAGGTATCCAGCTTCTGGGAGAAGGCCGACAGGTTGTCTGCCTGCCGGGGGCGGATCTTTACGAGCTGGAAGAAAAACTGGCTCCGCTGGGGCGGGAACCCCATTCGGTCATCGGGTCATCCTGCATCGGGGCTTCTGTCCTCGGGGGGGTGAGCAACAACTCGGGCGGGGCCCTGGTGCAGCGTGGTCCGGCTTATACGGAAATGGCCCTCTATGGACAGGTGGATGCCGAGGGCAGGCTGAATCTGGTCAATCATCTGGGCATCCGCTTCCCGGATGAAGCTGTGGCAGAATCCGTGCTGGATGCGCTGGAACATGGTCGTTACAGCCCGGATGATGTGGACTGGTCGGGCACGAGAAAGGCCCATGATGATGATTACGTCAACCGTATCCGCCAGGTCGATGAGGCATCCCCGGGGCGTTACAATGCGGACCCGGGCCGTCTGTTCGAGGCATCCGGTAATGCGGGAAAGCTGATCGTCTTTGCCGTGCGGCTGGATACCTTCCCGGCAGCGAAGGATACGGCCGTCTTCTATCTTGGCACCAACCGGACCGATACGTTGGAAAAGGTCCGGCGGCATCTTTTGACGGCGTTTGAGGAGCTGCCCGTTGCGGGTGAATACATGCATCGGGATGCTTTTGCCATTGCGGATGAATACGGGCGGGATACCGTGGCGCTGATCCGCTTTCTGGGAACGAAACATCTGCCGCTCATGTTCCGTCTGAAGGCTCGTGTGGATGCCTTCGCCCGGCGTTTCTCATGGGTACCGGACGGGCTGAGCGACCTGCTCATGCAGTCTGGCAGCCGGTTCCTGCCCTCGCAGGTGCCAGCCCGCATGAGGGCCTATCACGAGACATATGACCATCACCTCATGCTGCGTGTATCTGGCACGCTGGCCCGGCAGGTTCGCCCATGGCTGGAGAGCTTCTTTACCGAAGGGCAGGAGGTGGAGGGTGCCTTCTTTGAGTGTACGGCGCAGGAGGGGACGCTGGCTTTTCTGCACCGGTTTGCGGCGGCGGGGGCAGCAAACCGGTATGTGGCTGTTCATGGCAGGAAGACGGGCGGCATGATGGCACTGGATGTCGCTCTGCGCCGCAATGACTGGGAGTGGCAGGAGCGTCTTCCGCCGGAGGTGGACGACCAGCTGCTGCTGAAGCTCTATTACGGGCACTTCCTCTGCCATGTCATGCATCAGGATTATGTTGTCAGGCCTGGTGTGGACCCCATGGAAGTTGAGACGACCATGATGTGGCCAATACTGGACAAACGGGGAGCCCGTTATCCGGCCGAGCATAATGTGGGGCACCTCTATCATGCTCCGCAGAGCATGGCCGCCCATTACCGCTCGCTCGATCCTTGCAACTGTTTGAATCCCGGCATTGGCCGTCAGACAAAGAAGAAAAATTGGGTCGCAGAAAGCGTCTGAAGCCAGATGGGCGGGCCTCCCCTTGCGGGAAAGCCCTGTCTGCGTGGTGGGAGGTGGATCAGAAATCGTCTGCCGTCAGGGGGACGGGTGTAAGGTCCGCCGGGAGATAGAGCGGGTGTTCGGGGCGATGGCCTTTGCGGCTCAGCCGCAGGGCCGTGACCCTGTGACCAGTCCGGAGCAGCAGCCGTGCCACCTCAGGTCCCCGGTAGCGCAGCTCCTTGGCCTGCGGGGTGCCGTAGGCCAGCACGATGAGTTCAGCCTGTCCGGCCATGTCCAGCAGGTAGTGGTCGGTCTCCGGGCCGACGGGGTCGGCGACCTCGAGAAGGCGTTTCTGGTCCGTGCAGCGATAGGCGAAGCTGTTGCCCACAAACATGCCGCCATAACCCCATTGCCGACTGTAACGCTGGCATTTGGCCACGGAACGGTCATCTCCATATTCCGTGGCGACAGAGGGATTCATCATGATCCACATGATGAGGGGCCCTGTCGCATTCCAGATACGCCTGAGCGTATAGCGGTAACAGTCACCCGGCCCGGCATAGAGGGCCGTGCTGGTGACATCATCAGCGAGCCGGAGTGGCCTGGCCGTGCCGACATGGTGTGGTGTGTGCGGCATGTCCCGTGTGTTCCTCCGATGATGGTCAGGGAGCGTTGGGGGGAATTGTCAGGCAGTCTATGGTCCCCCGCAGATGCCTGCACGCCCCGGTAGCTTGGCTGTGCGTCAGGTTGATGAGCCGGGCCCGGTAGAGTGTACCTCTGGCCGTACGAACGGGCATGACATGGACGGAGGCCCCGCCGGCAATGGGGGTAATGCGGGGGCGTAGCTGTGTGGCAACCATGAGGGCCTGTTTTTCACCAGCATAGCTCCCCAGCTGGATGGCCCAGTCATGGGTTGATTCGGCCAGCATGTCTGTCGCTCCCCTCCGTCTGGCTGGGGCATCAGCCAGGGGAATGGACTGGATGCGCAGCGTATTTCTCTGTGGTTCTGGCGGAAAGGAGCGTGGTGGAGGCGAATGGGGCCGGGCGATGGGAGCTGCTGGCTGCGGCTGAGGGGAGGAAAAACCGCGGGCGGCCCATGCGGCCCGGATGTCCTGTGTTTCGGCTGTTTGGACAGCCTGTCCGGCCGTGGTGGTTTCGTCATAGCTTCCACCACCATCCAGAGGTGTGGCCGTATCCATGCGGGCGGGTCCCTGCGCCGTCCTGTCATGGCGGGCCACGATGAGGTCATTGCGGGAGCGCTGATGCGGCCAGATGCCCATGATCTTGGGGGCAATGGCCGCCACATAATTGCGTGTCTCCCGTGGGAGGGCCCTGTTCTGGCGGAGGTAGTGGTCCAGACTGCCCGGGCCATAATTATAGGCAGCCAGAAAGCCGGGAGAGCCGTATATTTCATACATCTGGCGGATATAGGCTGTTCCGGCGAGAATGTTGTCGTGCGGGTCGTAGGGGTCAGGTCCCAGATTGTACTGGGTCCGCAGGTCGTCATAGGCGGGTGGCATGATCTGCATCAGCCCCATGGCGCCGGGCGTGGAGGTGATGAAGTTGCCATAACGGTCATACAGATGCCCCCCTGACTCCTGATGCATGACGGCCCTGATCCATTCAGCAGGCACATCGAAACGGTTTGATGCTTCATTGATGTAAGGCCCCCAGGGGTCTTCAGGCGGGCCGGGCGGTGTGTAGTGCGAGCGGGCATGGGCCTGATAGTCTGCCTGTTCCTCCAGCACGGGCATGGTCGGGCTGTTGCCGCTGGGACGTGTGGCGCAGGCTGCCAGAAGGGCAGGGAGGAGCAGGGCAAGGCAGAGGCGGACCATACGCAGGGTAGAGGACGGGGCAGTGCGTATCATGGGGGCTTCCTGAACAGGGACATGCGTGAGCTTCCTCTCCCTATCATGGAAATGATGGAGGGCAGAGAGGAGCCTGGTTTTTATAAGTAAAGATCACGTTATAAAAGAGGTTTAATGGAAGGTAGGGGATTGAAAAAAGGAAGGAAACGGGACTACTGTAGAGGGGATTATATTGGCTGGCAGCGGGAGCTGCTCCGTTCTGTACCTGCCCGAGGCGGGGGAATGGTTTTATTGGTAGGAATTGAAGGACGAGATCATGTCTTACGCTGCGCTGGATGCAGGCCGTGTTGCCCGTGCTGCCGAGCTGGCCCTGCAGACGCTGGCCGGGGAGAAGGAGACCTCTGAGGCGCATCAGCGCAAAACGATCCTGATCGAGCGTATACATGCTCTTGCCAGAGCCGCCGCAGATACGGCAGGACAGGGGACGGTGACGCTGACGTCCGAAGAGTTCTGGCTGATTTCCCGGAACTGGTGACGTGTCAGTGGGGCATGGCGAATGAATGATCATATGATTCTGAGAGACTGGGTGTCAGGGAGCGTTGAGGGATGAAGTGGTTTTTTGCGATTACAGAGAAGACACTGTCCAACGACCCTGATCATGGTTTTATCGATTGTATCCGGGCTGCCGTACAGTCGGCCCGTGAGAATACGACGCTGATCCCGCACATGGTGTTTGATGGAAACGAATGTGACTTCACGCGGGAGATGCGGGCTGCCGGGGTGAATGTCATTTTTCACCGTCTGCATTTCTATGACCGCCTGCTGGAGGCCCAGCGTCGCCTCAAACCGGAATGGCCCAATTACATTTTTACGGCGGCTGGTGCCTTCATGCGGCTGGAGCTGCCCCTGCTGGAGCAGGATGACCAGTACGTCCTGTACACCGACTGTGACGTGATGTTCCTGAAGGACCCGCAGGTCGAGTTCTGCACGCCGGAAATCTTTGCGGCTTGCGGGCAGTTCGGCAAGCAGGATTACTACGTGGACATGAACTCGGGGGTCATGGTGATGAACCTTGAGCGTATGCGCCGTGACCTGCCAGCGATGGTGGATTTCCTGTGCGATAATCTGGACCATGTGGCTGGGTATGATCAGGAGCTGCTGCGCATTTTCTACAATGCACAGTGGAGCCCACTTTCCGCCCGCTTCAACTGGAAGCCTTACTGGGGGGTGGATGACAACGCTACCATCGTCCATTTTCATGCGGCCAAGCCACCTGCTGCGCGGCATCTGCTGAATGATCCGGCCTATCGTGAGCATGATCATGTCTTCCATGCCTGGCGTCACTGGTTCTTCCAGAATCCGGCTGGATACGGCTATTATGTTCCGAAGTGGGAAGAGTATCTCGAAAAGGCCCGCCGGTCTTACCAGGCGGATGCAGTCAGTGAGTTTGATGCTCTGAGATAGGATGGGGGCTCAACCCATTCAGGCAGTGCTGGAATATGGAAAAACCCTCCTTCGTGGAGGGTTTTTCTTTGCCGTCATGCCAGCAGGCGGCGTGGCCGTGCCCTCTCCCGGGGTTACTTGCTTGTGGAAGGGGAGCGGGGCAGCTGCTCCATCTGCTCAGGCATGGCGGCCGTGCGGCTGGTATGGCGTTCCAGCCATCGCCCAAGGGGACGGGCAATGGCTGGCCCGAGCGTGATGATGGCGAGCATCCGGGCTGTCTGCATGGCAATGATGAAGGGTAGGGCAATCGGGACGTTGGCGCTGATGACGATGATGGTGTCCAGCCCGCCCGGGCTTGTGGCCAGGTAGGCACTGAGGAGGTCAATCCGGGCGAAATGGGCTACCGGCAGGGCCAGCAGGGCACAGCTGGCAATGAGTGTCATGGAGGAGAGGGCGACCGCTGGGATGGAGCGGAGTGCGTAACGCAGGACGGGTGCGGTGAAACGCAGCCCGATGGACCAGCCGATGGTCAGATAGGCCGGGATGCGGATCCAGAAAGGGGCGCTGATCTGGAACAGGCCACTCAGCTGGGCTGTGGCACCTGTCAGAATGGTCAGCAGAAGTGTTGCCGCTGGTGAACGCAGCCTGAGGCCGATGACCGTACTGATGGCGACAAGCAGCAGTGTAGGTAGCAGGTTGCCTCGCATTGGTGCGGGCGTGGGAGTGGCGTGGCCCGTGCGTATGACGATCCATGAAATCAGGGACGTGGCAACGGCAACCATGATGACCCTGAAATAGAGCATGAAGGCTGTCAGCCTTGTATCAGCTCCGAAAGACCCGCAGAGCATGACCATGGTGGAGGCTGCGCCCGGTGATGTGCCCCAGAGGGCCGTCGTCCCCGGCATGACCCCGAACCAGGCCAGACAGGCCCCCGTGGAAAAACTGACAAGGATGACGGAGAGGACACTGAAAAGAACCAGTATCCAGTGGGACATGATGTGGTGGAGGACAGAGCCTGTCAGGCTGTTGACGACCACACAGGCCAGTATGGCCTGTGCCATGGTAAAGAAAACGGGTTTGATGGTGACGCCACGGTTCCTGATCGACAGGATGATGCCGGCCGCCATGGGGCCCAGCATCATGCCCGCTGTCAGATGCAGCAGCATGAAGAGGCCGGAAATCACGGCAGAAAAAAAGACCAGCTCTGCCCATCGTGACCCATGGGAGCGCCAGGAGAGGGAGGACAGGGTCACACGCCCGGTCCCTGCTCAGCGGTCCCTGTCATCAGGGGTTCCAGAGGGATCATTGCCTGAGGGTTTCTTGCGGAAGGCTGCCAGACTGACAACCTTCGCCCCCTCATTTTCCTGGTCATGGGAGTCACCGTCATGGCCTGCACTGGTTCCGGCATGTGCCTTCGGTTCGTCTGCCGAGGGGTGGAAGGTGTGGACCTCGGCCAGACCGCCCTTGTCCCCTCCGTGGAGGTCAGTGTCTGTCGGAGTGTCGGCATCTGCCATGTGCTGCTGGGGCGTGAAATGCATGACGAGATGGATGTGAGGGTCTGCAAAGGCCGTGACCGCTCCCAGAGGGATGTGCAGGGTGCTGGGGATGCCGCCAAAGGACAGCCCGACAGAGAAGGTCCGGGTGTCATGGTCCACCGTCAGGTTCTGGAACTGGTGTTGCAGGACGATGGTCATTTCTTCCGGGTAGCGATCCTTGAGGCGGGAGGGGATGTCCACTCCCGGCATGTCGGTACGGAATGTCATGTAGAAATGATGGTCACCAGGGAGGCCATGTTCGCTGACATGGTCCAGCGCCTTGATCATGACGATACGCTGGGCATCCTCCATCCAGCGGTCATAAGGGAGGAGGCTGGCTGGCATGGAAGGGCCGAGCCCGTCGGAGCCGTTGGTATCATCACTCATGGAACAGCACCATCACCTGTTGCATCTGGGAAGTTACCTCAGGTGTGCGACAGGCGGCATGAAATCGCAAGGGGCCGGGTTGCATATTTTCCAGCCCGACCTTTTATCGTGGGATGGTGTTTCAGAAAAGAAACAGGTGGGGGGGCTTCTGTTGCCCGGTGCACCCCCCGGACCGCGCTTATCGCTTATGCAGCAACAGCGAGCACCTCAGAGTTATCGTTGGCACTTGTAAAGTCAGCCCGATGACGGCGGAACAATACCGGGCAAAAAGTAGATCTTTACCATGCGTGTCGAGCCTGTTTCGTCCCCATGGCGCCAGCCTGGAAGGCTGATGGTGGAGACGCCGGGCACTGCCCCCGGGTCCACAACACTTATTCCATCTACCGTTTATCGCCATAGCCAAGGCCGAAGCCTCCGGCAGGGACAAATATAGGCAGTTATGTCCGGTATGGCAAGGTGAAACGGGCCTTCCCTTCTGCCATCTGGGCGGTTACATCTGTCACCGTTATGGTTACATTCAGTAGCTGGGGGAGGTGGATGGCCGTGCTGATCCACTTCCGTGGATAATAGCCCGGCACAGCCAGATGAGCGGGAGAGAAGTCATGGCCCTGACAGACGAGCAGCGTTCCGAAATAGAGGCCGTGCGTGCCGCCCCCAACCAGACGGTGCGGCCGACCGTTCCGGCCATGGAGGCACTTCTTTTTGAGCCTTTCCCGCTGCTGGATCATGGTTTCATCCGTGTCGTGGACTATATGGGGGATGATTCGGCTGTCGTGCAGGCGGCCCGTGTGTCCTACGGCAAAGGGACACGGAAGACGTCGGAAGATGCCGGGCTCATCCGCTATCTGATGCGGCATCGTCACTCCACACCGTTTGAAATGTGCGAGATCAAGTTTCACGTGAAACTGCCACTTTTTGTCGCCCGGCAGTGGATTCGTCACCGCATGGCCAGCGTGAATGAATATTCTGCCCGGTATTCCGTACTGGACAGGGAGTTCTATCTGCCCGATGCCACGCAGATTGCTGCGCAGAGCAAGGTCAACAATCAGGGGCGGGGCGAGACCCTCAGCCCAGAGACAGCGGCAGAGGTGCTGTCCATTCTCCAGCGGGATGCCCTGCAATGTTATGGCGACTATGAGCAGCTGCTCGACCCGGAGGGGCTGGGTGTGGCCCGGGAACTGGCCCGCATCAATCTGACACTCAACACCTACACGCAGTGGTACTGGAAGATTGACCTCCATAATCTGATGCATTTTCTGGCGCTGCGGTCCGACCCACATGCCCAGTATGAAATCCGTGTCTATGCCCAGAAGATGATCGAGATTCTCAAGGCATGGGTACCGCATACGGCACAGGCTTTTGAGGATTATCGCCTCGGAGCTTACAGCTTCTCTGCCGGGATGCTGAAGGTGCTGCGCCGCCGCCTTGCCGGGGAGAGTGTCACGCAGGAAACATCCGGCCTGACGAAGCGGGAATGGACAGAGATGCAGGCTGTTCTGGAGGGCTGAACGTGTCCGGCTCTGACCTTTTCCCTGAAGAGGAAGACCGGCCTGCTGGTCCTGTCCCGGATTCAGCGGCTTTGCTGGAGGAAGGGCGCCGGTTCCAGCGGGAGACGGGTATCCCGCCTCTTCTGGGTCACAGGCCACGTTTTCTGCCATGGGTGCTGCTGGCAGCCCTGCTCATGCTTGTCTCTCTGGGTATTGAGATTTTCTGGCCCCTGCCGGGGCGGCATGGCCCCCTGCCTGTTTGTGGGCAAGGGGCGGTGGAGACGGTTTCCTGTCAGAAACCGGCTGCGGTTCCATCTGCCCGCTGATGGAGCGGACGGTCAGGGCTGGCGGGCAGTGCTGCGCCCCTGAGCCCCGAGTACACGGAAACTGTCTGTCAGCCGTTGGATGAAACTGTCCTCTCCGGCCTTCATCCAGGTACGGATGTCGTACTGTTTTTTCAGTGGCCGCCCCGTTACGGGTGAGACCTGATGGGCGAAGGCTTCTTCATGTTCCTGCATGTAACGGGCCACACCTTGTGCGTAGGCGAACTGGGTGTCTGTATCGATGTTGAATTTGAAGACCCCGAAGCTGACAGCCTGTTTTATGGCGTCTTCATCCGATCCAGACCCGCCATGGAAGACCAGAGGAACAGGATTGGGGCCCGTCTGGAGCCGCTCGGCCACGAGAGCCTGGGACCTGCGGAGTATGTCCGGGCGGAGGCGGACATTGCCGGGGGCGTAGACCCCGTGAACATTCCCGAATGAGGCAGCGATGGAAAGCATCCCCAGAGGGGACAGGGTCTTCCATGCGGTCAGAACATCTTCCGGACTTGTATAGAGGGAGGGATGGTCAGCCGGTCCGGTGCCATGCAGCTCGTTGCCAATGCCGTCTTCTTCTCCCCCCGTGATTCCCAGTTCGATCTCAAGGCCGATTCCCAGAGGGGACAGTTTTTTCATCAGGGTCGCTGCCGTGGCGATGTTGTCGGCGACCGGTTCTGTCGAGAGGTCGAGCATGTGGGAGGAGAACAGAGGTTGGCCTGTCTGTTCGTGGTGGCGGCGGCTTTCTTCCACGAGCCCGTCAATCCAGCCCAGCAGGGGACGGTTGGCGTGGTCCGTATGGAGGATGACGGCTACCCCGTAATGGCGGGCCAGAAGATGGACATGCCGTGCCAGAGCCACAGCCCCCAGAATCCGGGCCTGCTGCTCATCCGGCAGGGACTGGCCAGCGTAGAAGCGGGCCCCTCCGGCGGAAATCTGGATGATGATGTCAGCCCTGTTGGCCCGTGCTGCGGCAAGAGCTGCATTGGCAGTGGATGAGCTGCTGACATTGACAGCCGGAAGGGCATAGCCCCCCATCTGGCAGGCCCGGAGCAGGGTACGGTATGCACCGCCAGTGGCCACACCCGGCGGAATGGCCGACATGCTGTTGGCAGGGAGTGCGGTGGAGGGGGGTGTCATGGATCCTCTTGGGTGGAGCTGGAGAAGGGGGAACGTGGCAGAGGTAGCCTGTTCTGCCAGTCTGATATACATACTGTCTGTAAATAGGACTATAAAGGTCCAAAAGTGGTAGAGTTGCGTTAGAGGGTGCTCATTCCATCGGGTATCTGATAAGAGAGGCGTTCATGACACAGAATGATCTTATGATGATTGAAACTGAAGATACTCCCAACCCGGCGACACTGAAATTTTTGCCGGGTCGTGACGTGACGGGCGACCGGTCCCCTGTCGATTTTGCAGAGGCCGGGGTCGTGGCGGGGCGTTCTGCTCTGGCAGATGTTCTTTTTGGCATGGCCGAGGTGAAGCGTGTCTTCTTGGGAAGTGATTTTGTTTCTGTCACGAAGGATGATGGAGCCGACTGGGATGCACTGCGTCCGCAGGTGCTGGTGGCCCTGACAGATTTCTTCAAAAGCGGGAAGCCAGCCCTTGCAGAAGACATCGCTGCCCCGGAGGCTGACATCTTTCCCGAGGACAGCGAGATCGTGGCCCGGGTGAAGGAGCTTCTGGATACACGGGTCCGTCCGGCCGTGGCCAGCGATGGGGGGGACATTGTCTTCCGTGGTTATCGGGAAGGTGTCGTCTATCTGAGCATGCAGGGCGCCTGCTCTGGCTGTCCGTCTTCCAAGGCTACATTGCGGCACGGCGTGGAGAACATGCTCCGTCACTACATCCCGGAGGTGACGGCGGTTGAACCTGTAGAGGAGTAAAAGCTGATGACATCATCACCAGCCCCGGAGGGGCAGCCGGCAGAAGGAGAGGTCTCCAGCCCTGTTCTGGCCGAGGAGCTTTTTACACGCTGCCGCACGGCAGACTGTTTTTCTGACCGGCCAGTGGGTGATGATGTCCTGCATCGTCTTTACGATCTGCTCAGGATGGGGCCAACATCGGGCAACTGCTCACCGGCCCGCTTCGCTTTCCTGAAGACGGAAGAGGCCCGGCAGAAAATCCGGCCTGCCCTGTCTCTGGGCAATGCGGAGATGGCCATGACGGCGCCGGTGCTGGTTGTTGTCGGGTATGATCCCCTGTTTTTCGAGAAATTCGAGACTCTCAACCCCATGCCCGGCCTGCGGGACTGGTATGCGGCTGATGTCGGGCTGAGTGACGAGACGGCGTTTCGCAACGGTACCCTTCAGGGGGCCTATCTTATCATGGCAGCCCGTGCGCTGGGGCTGGCTGTGCGGCCCATGTCCGGCTTTGATGCCGTGATGGTGGAGGAGGAATGTTTCCGCAAGCAGGGCTGGCGGGCCAATTTCCTCGTGGCACTGGGTTATCCCGGAGGGGAAGCATCTTCTCCCCGGGCACCCCGTCTGCCTTATGAGGAAGTCTGCCTGTGGCTGTGATGCCGGAGCGGTGTCTCGTCATGAACGGGGCGGGAGCCGGACGGGGGCAGAGCAATCTGATCGCCCTGCTGGAACATGGCCGGGTGGTGGATGAACAGGTTCTGTCCGGGCGTGGTGCTTCGGAACGTTTTGCTCCGGCCGTGCAGGCCATGTTGGCCCGGGCCGGTTGGAAAGAATCACCGGAGATGGTGGTGGCTGTGGTTGGCCCGGGCTCTTTTACGGGGTTGAGAGCGTCTCTTTCCCTTGCCGCAGGGTTGGTCCGGGGATGGTCCTGTCGGGGCGTAGGTGTTCGGCTGGGTGATGCACTGCGGGCGACCATGAAGCATGATGAGGCCACTATCCTGTGCCTTGCCCGTCGGGGGCGGGTTTTTGTGGATGCGCCGGGGCGGGAGGCCTGTGCCCTGCCGGTAGGCGAGATTCGGCCGGGGAGCTGGCCGGTCGTGGCAGGTGATGCCGTCCATGGGGATGATGCCTTGCCGGAGCTGAGTGGCCAGACAGGCTGTGGTGTTCTGGGGAGTAACGTGGTCCGCCTGCCTCATGCCGCTCCGACGGCGGAAGGCATTTTCAGGGCCGCCTGCCAGAGTCTGGATGATGGGACGGTCGAGGCCTACCCGCTTGAACCCCTTTATGTGGACCCCCCGGAGGCAAAACCCCCGGCAGGTGGTCTGAGACCGGCACCGCAGTGATGTCTGGCACGGGCTGTCCGGACAGGGCGGATCATGATGGCCAGAGGGAGGTCCGGTCGGACGTGCAGGGGCCTGAGCTGGTGGCTGTGGGGCCAGAGGCAGCCCGTGTCGTGTCGGCCCTGCATCATGCGGCCTTTTCGGGACGTGACCCTTGGGATGAGACAGCCTGCGGGCAGATTCTGGCCCTGCCGGGTGTGGAGGCCTGGCTGGTTTGCGTGAGTGATGTTCCTGTGGGTTTCATCATCAGTCGTCATGTGCTGGATGAAGGTGAGGTCCTGTCTCTGGGGGTGCATCCACAATGGCAGCGGCAGGGGCTGGCGCATCGGTTGCTCTCCCATCTCATCAATCGGGCCCGACAGGAGGCAGCCACCCTGTTTCTGGAAGTGCGGCTCAGTAATGAAGCCGCTTTTGCCTTGTATGGGCGGTGCGGCTTTCAACAGGTAGCGGTGCGGCGTCGTTATTACGACGATGGTGAGGATGCCCGTCTTTTGAGGTGGTCGCCCTGACAGGTCATACCCTGTTTTCTTTTGCATGGCACGACGTATGGGCCGTGTAATGCTGGAATAGCTGTTGAACAAGGGGCGGTCAGGCTGTGTGGTATGCCTGTAATGGCAGGTCATCATGTATATGATCTTGCAGCTGTTATGTTCTTGTAACGTCTTTCCTTGTCTGCTCTAGGTAACAGCCTTCTATAAGACTTGTCATGTCATTCATGATGAATATTCCTTATAAAACAGCATGATCTTTGTAGGGCGCCTGTATTTCCCTGTGATAAATGGTGTTATTTGAGCGCAGGCGGAAGGGAGAAGTTCTCTTATGTAATGTCGTGATTTTGTAAGAATTTCTGTCTATGTTGTGGATTTTCTTATCTTATCAACAAGTGTTTACTATTACAGAAACGGTTTTTCTTGTTGTCTTTTTCTACAATCCGTTATAGGTCGAACTAAATTTCTTGGGAGATAGGTTTTTTATGTCGTCGTCTGAGACAGAAACACAGGCCCTGCGTCAGCTGACAGCACAGATCGTCACGGCGTATGTGAGCAGTCATGATGTTGCTGCCGAAACTCTGCCGGACCTTGTCCGTTCGGTGCACGGTGCCCTTGCAGGGGCCGGTGTTGCCGTGGAGGCAGAGCCCGAAAAACCGGTACCGGCCGTACCGCCCCGCAAGTCGGTCTTCCCCGATTATATCATTTGCCTGGAAGACGGTAAAAAGCTGAAGCTGCTGCGCCGTCACCTCAAGACAGCCTACAACATGACACCGCAGGAATATCGTGAGCGTTGGGGGCTGCCGCCGGAATATCCGATGGTTGCTCCCAACTATGCCAATCATCGTTCTTCCCTTGCACGGCGCATCGGTCTTGGCCGCCGCCGTGAAGGGAGCGAGGGGTAATCAGGATGGTCTGTCCTGTTTCTCAGGACAGACCCGGTTGAGTCTGCATGATGGAGGAGGTGCGTTTCGTATTATGATGTGGATTGGACAAACCGTATCATAATCGGATAGATCATCAGTATGGTGATGAGCACAAAAAAAATGGGGCGCGAGGGTGCTGCGTCCGGGGATACTGTGGGTGATTCGCCCATTGCACGTCTCTGCGTCAAGCATGGTCTGAAGATGACCGGACAGCGGCGGGTGATTGCCCGTGTCCTTTCGGAGGCGGAGGATCATCCGGATGTGGAGGAGCTGTACCGCCGTGCTTCGGAACTGGACAGCCGCATTTCCGTTGCTACCGTTTATCGGACAGTCCGCCTGCTGGAAGAAAAAGGAATTCTGGAACGCCGGGATTTTGGCGGGGGCCGTGCCCGCTACGAAGCCAGTGAAAATGGGCATCATTATCATTTGATTGATATTGATAGTGGTAACGTCATCGAATTCGAGAATGATGAACTGGTCGGCCTGCTGGCGAAAATTGCTGCGGAACTGGGGTTTGATCTCATGTCTCACCGGGCGGAGCTTTTCGGACGGCGTACGGCACCCGAAAAGAAGAAAGATGCCGCTCCCGAGGATGGGAACAGGTCCAGTCCAACAGGCCGGGCATAAGGAGTGACTGATTTCGTATGACCGGGAAGAGGCCGTCAGATACCATTGGGGATGCATGCATCCCTTCCTGTAATGCAGAGCAGCCGGAGGCGGGGGGATTCATCAGCAGCGAGAAAACGCAGCGGCAGATGGATACCCTGGCGACTCTTGCCCTGAACCGTGAAGGCGGTTTTCAGGAACTGCGTGGCGGCAGCTTGGGTGTCAGGCTTGCCACGACGGAAGAAGAGATCCGTGCGGCACAGGCCCTGCGTTATCGTGTGTTCTTTGACGAGATGGGGGCTCATCCCAGTGAGGAGGCCCTGCGGACCCGTCTGGATTCTGACCGCTTCGACGAGATTGCAGATCACCTTCTTGTGGTGGACCATGCCCGTGGTGGTGGTGCAGACAGCGTGGTGGGGACGTATCGTCTGCTGCGTTCCGATTCGCTGGGGGAAGGTGGCCGTTTCTATACGGCAGATGAGTATGACATCTCCTGTCTGACAGATTTCCCCGGTCGCCTTCTGGAGGTCGGGCGGTCCTGTGTGGCACGGGATTACCGTGGTCGTGCGGCCATGCAGCTGCTCTGGCGGGGCATAGCCTCCTATATCTTCCTGCACAGGATTGACGTGCTGTTTGGCTGTGCCAGCCTGCATGGGACATCACCGGATACGATGAGTGATGAGCTGACATGGCTGTATCACAACCATCTGGCGCCGCCCGCCCTGCGGGTTCGGGCCCTGCCAGAGCGCTATGTCAGCATGTGCCGGACAGACCCTGCCACGCTGGACCGCCGCACCTGCCTCAGCAAGCTGCCGCCCCTCATCAAGGGGTATCTGCGTCTTGGTGGGTATGTTGGTGATGGTGCCGTGGTGGATGAACAGTTCAACACCACGGATGTGGCTGTGCTCGTCAAGAGTGAGCTGCTGGCTGACAAATATTACCGTCATTATGAGCGTCGTCTGAAGGACGCGCTGGATTAACAAGGGATTTCCATGGTGGTGAAGGCATTGTGCTCCCTTCCACAGCAGGGAGGGTGGCGCGGCGCCGTCTTCATGTTGGTTCTGGGGGCGGTGGCAGCGTTGGCTCTGCCACCGCTCTGTTTTTTTCCGATTCTGCCTTTGGCATTGGGGCTGTTCTACAAGGCTGTCTGTGCCGCACCGGGGCACCGTCAGGCTGCCCTGTGGGGATTCCTTTTCGGGATGGGGTATCATACGGCGGGTCTTTACTGGCTGACCAATGCAATCCTGACCCGGGTGCATGAGTTCTGGTGGGTGGTGCCTTTTGCAGCGCCTGGTGTTGCGCTGCTCATTGCACCTCTCGTGATGGTTCCGGCCCTGCTCTGTCGCTCCGTACCGCCGGGCTGGCCACGTGTGGCGATGTTCGCCGGGAGCTGGACGTTGGCCGACATGGCCCGGGTTTTCTATTTTTCCGGTTTCCCCTGGAATCCTCTGGGCAGTGCGCTGGAAGTCCCAGGATGGCTGGGGGATTGGCTCATTCAGCCAGCGGCCCTGATCGGTGTGGATGGGCTGACGCTTCTGCTGGTGCTGGCTTCACTGGCCGTATGGCAGGGACGGCGGGGGCTGCTGGCCGTGGTCGCCTGTGCAGGTCTCTGGTGTGGCTGGGGGGCATGGCGTGCTGGGCATGAGGCCGTTCTGCCGGGGCATGTCAATCCGGCTGTCGTGGTTGTGCAGGGCAACGTGACAGAAGATGAGGTGCTGGGGCGGGATGATGCGGTTTCACAGTTCCGGTCTTATCTGGAGCTGACAGCGCAGGGCGTGAGAGATGCGCAGCGCCTGGTGCCGGGACGCCCGGCTGTTGTCGTCTGGCCGGAATCTGCTTTCCCCGGTCTTCTGGAGGAGGAAGGCTGGGCAAGGCAGGCCATTGCCGCCGCTGCCTCCGGGGCACCGGTATTGCTTGGGTCGGACAGGCGTGCCGCCGGTGTGGATCGCTGGTACAATAGCCTGATGGCTCTGGCCCCGGATGGACACATAGAGGCCATTTATGACAAAAGCCGTCTGGTTCCGTTTGGAGAGTATGACCCCTGGATACTGCCCTTCCACCTGCTGCCGGCCGAGGTGGTGCCGGGCCCGGGGTTGATGACCTGGAACCTGCCACAGGTTGGTCGTGTCGGTCCCATGGTCTGTTATGAGATCGTGTTTTCTGGTGGTGTTGTGGCACCGGGGCAGCGGCCAGACTGGCTGCTGACGATCTCCAACGATGCCTGGTATGGCAACAGTGCCGGGCCGAGGCAGCATCTGGCGACAGGGCGGCTGCGTGCCGTGGAAGAAGGCTTGCCGGTTGTTTTTGTCAATAACCGTGGTGTGTCTGCCATTTATGATGCCCGTGGCAGGGAAGTTGGGCGAACGGAATGGGGCAGGGAACAGGTGCTTGTACGCCCTCTTCCGGGACCGGAAGCAAAAACATTTTTTGCTTTGCTGGGGCGCTGGATACCGGCGCTGATGTCTCTGCTGTTTGTGGGGGCCGCTCTCGTCGGGCGGTGGTTTGATGAAAAGGGCAGATCGGTGTAGCCTGAAAAAATTGAAAATATAATTTATTGTTAACCACTTTCGATGAAGAGTAGAAACCTTTTGACCTGATTTTTATTGAGGTTCGTGATTGATGACAGAACTAGCGTCGTTTGTCGATGCACATGTTGGCAAACGTATCCGGCTTCTTCGGGGGCTGCGGAAATTTTCACAGGAAAAACTGGCCAAGGCACTTGGTATCACTTTTCAGCAGGTTCAGAAATATGAGCGTGGGGCAAACCGCGTCGGGGCGGGTCGTCTGTATGAGCTGGCCCAGGTTCTTGAAGTGCCGGTAGGTTTCTTTTTTGACGAGCTGGATGGTTTCGCCAGTCCCGCAGCAGGACCGGGGAATCTTCAGGAAGAACAGGCTCCCTTCCAGAAGGATGATGGGGGCGGGGAGAAAATGGCTGAGGCCCCCCAGGAGAAAAATGGGAGCGGTATAGAGCTGCTCATGTTGCCGGAAACAATGGAACTGGCACAGGCCTATTACAGTATCCGGGAGGAGAAGATCCGTCAGCAGCTCATGAATTTCATCCGGGATGTGGCCAGACGGTCCAGATGAGGGTGATGGAAGCGGAGAGGGCTACTCTCGCCGCAGGATGGCATCGTTGAGAAAGGCGCTGAAGCGCCCGGCCCTGTAGGCGTTCCGTAGCGCTTCTTCGTCATATTCCTGTTTCACCCAGTTGATGAAAGGCAGACGACCTTCTGCCGTTTTCTGGTAGAGCTGGAAAAAGGCATCCAGAATTCCCGTGCGGGACCGACGGAAATGCAGGAAGCGCCAGTGCAGATGCTTCAGGGCATTTTCGGCCGTTCCACCTTCAAAGAGGATCACCAGTCCGCTGGCAAGCCCGGCCCTGTCCGCTCCGGACTTGCAATGTAGCAGCAGGGGGAACCGGGCTTTTTCATAGAGCTCATGGAAGCGGAGAATACGGTCCTTGTGGGGGGCATTGCGGCTCTCGAAGGCCATGTCGAGATAGGGGAGGTCCAGTCTCTGGCAGGCCTCCCGCCCCAGGGCATCGGCACCACATTGCCGGTGTCCCCGCAGGTTGATGACCATGACAAGCCCCAATGTCCTGCGCCAGCGGTGCAGTCGGCCCGGTGTGGGATGGTTGCTGCGCCAGACACGTCCCGGCACGACAGGGGCCAGATTTGTCCAGACCAGCCGGAAGATGGCATGGTCCACAAACAGGGCGTCATGCCAGGCGCGCAGCCGCCGTGCAGGGGTGGAAAGGGTACCTTTGAACATGTCTGTTCTTTTCACGCCTGTGGGTCTTCGTCAATTGGGCAGAAGTGCTATAGGGTGAAGGTCATGAGGCTGCCTTTTCCCCCTGTCCTGTCTGTCCGTCCGGTATGCCGGGTCCTGTGGCCCTGTCTGCTGGGCTGTACCCTGATGGCAGGCTGTGCGACGGAAGAAGAAGATGCCCCTGTCCGGCACCTGCCCAAAGCGGACATGACGGAGGCCTATCCCAGAAAACCGTTCCGGGAGCTTCATCATCCCATGCCGCCTTATTCAGGCGGGATGGTGCCCATGGTGCAGGCCATACAGCCCACGCCAGATGAAATTTCCGGTCGGACTGTTCATACGGCTGAAGGTGGCAGCGCTGGTGGTGATGATCTGCCGCATTTCCCTGCACAGACCCATACCGAGGCGTCTTACGGGGCTTCTGCACCTAGGCAGAAATAGATCGGTGATCCGTCAGGGACGGGTAGGAATCAGTCCTCCAGTTTCGTGGCCTGTTCCGGCAGCATGACGGGGATGCCATCCCGTACGGGAAAGGCCAGTCCGGCCCGGGGACTGATGATGCTGTTGCTGGCCGGGTCGTAATGCACGGGGCCTTTCGTGACGGGGCAGACGAGGCGGGCCAGCAGTTCTGGGGATGGAGAGGTGTGGGTCATGATGATTTTTCAGTCCATGCGGTTGGGGGCGAAGGGTACCTGAAAGCACCCTGAGACAGGGAACCAGCCTTACATGATGGCATGCTCATCGCCTAGCGGGACAGTTCGTCCAGAAGGTGGCTGGCCCGTTCCGTCGTGTCCGGGCATTCCAGCAGTTTCTGTTTCACCCCGGCGGAGAAGGGGAGCAGCATGGGCAGCATCGTCAGCAGGGTGTTGTCGTCCAGTTTCTTCAGATTTTCCCAGTTGATGGCCATGGCATGGCGCTCGCCATAGTTTTTCAGGACGATGGAAAGATCTTCACGGTCGAGATTCAGGGAAGGGTTCTCCAGCAGGTCGTGGGAGAAAGGCATGGCATTGATGCGCCCTTCCCGCCAGCCCCTGTCAGTCAGCCTGTCCTGTAGCAGGCGGAAGCGGCAGACCCCTGTAAGGGTGATGAAGAACTGCCCGCTTTCCTGCTCCATGAAGGAGGTTACCCGCCCTATGGTGCCGACATGTTCCAGTGGAGGGGCCATGTCGCCGTAACGGGCCGTTTCGGAGGGCTGGATGATGCCGATGAGCCGATGCTGGGCGAGGCAGTCTTCCAGAAGGGTCAGGTAGCGGGGTTCAAAGATGGTCAGGGGAAGCTGCCCCTGCGGCAGAAGAATCGTGCTGCCCAAGGGCAGCAGGCCGATTCGGGGGGGCAGGTCCGCCAGTGTCATGTCTGTCAGGACGGGGATCCGGCGTCTGGAGCCGCAGGGTGTGTCATGGGCTGGGTGGTGGGCATCAGGCATGGGGCGTCTCCTCCAGCGGGGCAGGCAGGGACTGCATCATGGATGGACCATTTCCCTGCATATGGTCGTGTCTGTGCCGGATCATCCGGTCATGAGAATAACAGGGAGGACAGTTTGCGCCGTGCCGCTAGGGTGGCGGGGTCTGCCATGCCCCAGGCTTCAAAAAATTTCAGAAGTTCGGCCCTGGCAGCCTGTCCGGCTCCTTCCCTGTCCCGGGCGATGATGTCCAGCAGGCGCTGGGCCGCTTCCTCCCGCTGGCCCGTGCCATTCAGTGCTTTGGCCAGCTCTGTCTGAAGGGCAGCATCGTCAGGGGACTGCTCCAGTTTCTGGCGGATTTCATCGATCCTTCCGGCACTGTCCCGGCCTTCCTGATAGAGTTTCAGGCTGCTCAGGGCGCTGGTGATCAGGGGCTCCCCGCCAATGGATTCGGGAATCTGGGAGGCTGCTTCTTCTGCGCCTTCCGGGTCATCCATGGCGATCATGCAGCGGATCAGCCCACCCCACCCTGCCGGATGCTCCGGTTCACTTTCCAGCACGGCGGCGTAGAGGTTGGTGGCCTCAGCCAGCTCACCTTCTTTGAGGGCGGAGTCAGCCATTTTCAGCTGTTCGGCAACGGGCATGGCCTGTCCGCTGTCCTTCAGGAGCTGTTCAATGAAGGCCCGGATACCGCTTTCCGGCTGTACACCTTGCAGGAGGTCCCGTACCTGCCCCTGCCAGAAGGCAACCACTACCGGGATGGACTGTATGGGCAGGCCCATCTGCACCAGCTGGCTGACCAGCGGCCGGTTGGCGGTTACATCCAGCCGTACCAGCTTCACCCGGCCTTCCGTGGTCTGGACGAGTTTTTCCAGCACGGGGGAGAGCTTTTTGCAGGAAGCGGATGAGGCCGCCCAGAACTCCACAAGAACCGGCGTGTTCCTGCTGGCCTCGACAACCTGTTCCATGAAGTTTGACTGGTCCACCTCCATGGTTCGGGAGGGGCTGCTGGAGGGGAAAAGGGCTTCTGTCATGGTCGGCAACCTCTGTCAGCTGGCGGGGGAGTCTGTCACAATCGCTCCAGTTAAAATTGTTTCCACAGGGCATGGAGGCAAGGGGGGCAGAACCTTCAAAAAAGGAAAATAAAAATGTGTTGGGGGGGATTGCGTCGGGAGCTTCTTTGAGGCATAAGCCTCCCACCGACAGCATGCGGGCGTAGCTCAGGGGTAGAGCACAACCTTGCCAAGGTTGGGGTCGAGGGTTCGAATCCCTTCGCCCGCTCCAGATTTCAGGGTCTGGAGAGCTGCTGGTGACAATGTGATGCGGGCGTAGCTCAGGGGTAGAGCACAACCTTGCCAAGGTTGGGGTCGAGGGTTCGAATCCCTTCGCCCGCTCCAGAAAGACGGAAGAACCACTTTGCCGGATCGGGTGAGGTGGTTTTTTTGTGTCTGCCGTTTTTCCCGGTCCTGCTGAATGGACATAAAAAACGGACAGTCCCCGAAGGGACTGCCCGACTTTCCAGCAGCAGTAAAGATTACTTCTTTGCCGCAGCAATGGCGGCTTCGATGACCTTGCCAGCCTCGGCCTTGTCGCCCCAGCCGGAAACCTTCACCCATTTGTTGGGCTCGAGGTCCTTGTAACGCTCGAAGAAGTGGGCGATGGCCTTCAGCGTGATTTCCGGCAGCTGGTCGAGAGAGTCGATCTTGCTGAACTGCGGATGAATCTTGTCATGCGGTACGCAGATCAGCTTTTCGTCCTGTCCGCTTTCATCTTCCATCTTCAGCACGCCGATCGGGCGGGAGCGGATGACACTGCCGGGGAGGACATCAGCCGGGGTCAGGACCAGCGCATCCACCGGGTCACCATCAGCGGCCAGCGTGTTGGGGATGAAGCCATAGGCTGCCGGATAGGCCATCGGCGTGAAGAGGAAACGGTCCACGAAGATGGCGCCGCTGTCCTTGTCCACTTCGTACTTGACCTGGGACCCCTGTGGAATCTCGATCACGACGTTGATGTCATGCGGCACATCCTTGCCGGGGGAAATCTTGGTAACGTCCATCGTCTGCTCCATCCGTGTCTGTGGGTGATGTGATGGGCGCATTATTAATGAATATGCCCGGTGTTGTATATGTGTATTGCCTGCGGCCTCTCTGCTGCGGTGAAGTCGGGAAAAAGAAAGCGCATTATTTGCCCTGTCAGGCGTGTTTTTGCCCCGCAGGGGCTTGAAAAAAAACTGCGTATGAGCGATGTGGCGAAATGTCTGTGCGCCTGTAGCTCAATTGGTTAGAGCTGGCCGCTCATAACGGCTAGGTTGCGGGTTCGAGTCCTGCCGGGCGCAGGTGACGCCTCCATGCATGTGGAGCCGCCTGTATTTGTTGGGAAACGCCCCGGGCGAGAGGGGGCACAGTCCTGCTTCCTGCCTTTTCGTTCGTGTGTTCTAGAGGAGACCGTTCCATGGCCGCCTATCAGTATGTCTATGTCATGAAGGACGTCACAAAGTCCTATCCGGGCGGCCGTGAGGTGTTCAAGGGGATCACGCTCTCCTTCCTGCCGGGGGTGAAGATCGGTATCCTCGGCGTGAACGGCGCAGGTAAGTCCACCCTGCTGAAGATCATGGCTGGAATCGAGAAAGAATTCGGCGGTGAGGCTTGGGCTGCCGAAGGTGTCCGCATCGGCTATCTGGAGCAGGAGCCGCAGCTGGACCCGAACCTGACCGTGGGCGAGAACGCTGCACAGGGCTTCGGTGCGCTGAAGAAGGCCGTGGAGCGTTTCAATGAAATCTCCATGAAGTTTGCCGAGCCCATGTCCGATGAGGAGATGAACGACCTTCTCGCTGAGCAGGCCGAGCTTCAGGAAAAGATTGATGCCGAGGATGGCTGGGAGCTGGACCGTCATCTGGAGATCGCTCTGGATGCGCTGCGCTGCCCCCCGGCGGACAGCCCGGTGGACAAGCTCTCCGGTGGTGAGAAGCGCCGTGTGGCCCTGTGCCGCCTGCTGCTGGAGAAGCCCGACATCCTGCTGCTCGATGAGCCGACCAACCATCTGGACGCCGAGAGCGTGGCATGGCTCGAAAAGACCCTGCGTGAGTACAAGGGCACCGTGATGGTCATTACCCATGACCGTTACTTCCTCGACAACGTCACCAACTGGATTCTTGAGATCGAGCGTGGCCGTGGTTATCCGTTCGAGGGCAATTACTCGTCCTGGCTGGAGCAGAAGCGCAAGCGGCTGGCTCAGGAAGAGAAAGAGGAAAGCTCCCGCCAGCGTGCCCTCGCAGCGGAACAGCAGTGGATCGCCAGCTCGCCCAAGGCCCGCCAGGCCAAGAGCAAGGCCCGTATCACCCGTTATGAGGAAATGCTGGCTGCCGGGCAGGAAGCTGCTGGAGGCACGGCGGACATCGTCATCACGCCCGGTCCCCGTCTGGGGCAGACGGTCATCGAGGCCGAGAATCTCTGCAAGGGCTTTGGTGATCGTCAGCTGATCGACAATCTCAATTTCAAGCTGCCGCCGGGTGGCATCGTGGGGGTCATCGGGCCGAATGGTGCTGGCAAGTCCACACTCTTCAAGATGATTACCGGGCAGGAACAGCCTGATTCAGGCTCCCTGAAGATCGGCGATACGGTCAAGCTGGGCTATGTTGACCAGTCCCGTAATGATCTGGACGACAGCAAGACCGTCTGGGAAGAAATCTCCGGCGGAACGGACGTCATCCATCTGGGCAAGCGGGCCGTGCCGTCCCGTGCCTATGTCGGGGCTTTCAACTTCAAGGGGCCGGACCAGCAGAAGCGTCTGGGCGTCCTCTCCGGTGGTGAGCGCAACCGTGTCCATCTGGCCAAGATGCTCAAGGAGGACAACAACGTCCTGCTGCTCGACGAACCGACCAACGATCTGGATGTCGATACGCTCCGTGCGCTGGAGGATGCTCTGGAATCCTTCGCAGGCTGCGCCGTGGTCATCAGCCATGACCGCTGGTTCCTCGACCGTCTGGCCACGCATATTCTCGCTTTTGAGGGGGACAGCCACGTGGAGTGGTTCGAAGGCAACTTCCAGCAGTACGAGGAAGACAAACGCCGCCGTCTGGGGCCTGATTCCACGGAGCCGAGCCGCATCCGTTACCGCCCCATCGCCCGCTGATCGCCGTCCGGGCGGCATGTTGTGCTAGGCAATGAGCTGCGGACAGCCCGCCTGATCCTCCGTCCGGTCAACTGGCCGGACATGGAGGACATGGCACGGCTGAAAGCGGATGTCGGGGCGTTCGGGGCCATGCTGGGTGGTGTGCGGACCCGTGTCCGGGCGGAAGCCGAGATGGCCGAGGATGTGGCTTTCTGGGCCGAGCGGGGCATCGGCATCTTTTCCATTTTTGAGGAGGGGCGTTTTGTCGGCATGACGGGCGTGCATGAACGCCCCGATGGCCGGGGAATCGGCCTGCGTTTTGCCCTGTTCCCGTGGGCTGCCGGGCGTGGCATCGCCCGTGAGGCCGCTGGCACGGCCCTCACCTTTGTTCTGGATGCGGGGGTGGAGCGTGTCGTTGCCGTCGCCCGTGAGGATAACCGGCCTTCCCGCATCGTGCTGGGTAGCATCGGCATGAGTCTGCTTGACCAGTTCGAGCGGGACGGGCACATCATGCTTCTGTATGAAAAGAGGCGGATGCTGTTCCAGTGGTGAATGGCACCGCCCCGGTCAGGGGCAGGCAACAGGGAAGCCGGGACGATGACGACGCACATATTCATTGATGGTGAGGCAGGCACGACAGGCCTGGGGATTCGCCGCCGTGTCGAGGCCGTGGCTGATCGTCATGACCTGAAGCTGCTGAGCATCGATCCTGCCCAGCGGAAGGATCCGCAGGCCCGTCGTGCCCTCATGGCGCAGGCTGATATCACCGTGTTGTGTCTGCCGGACGATGCCGCCCGTGAGGCCGTGGCCCTTGGCCAGGATACCGGGACACGGTTTCTGGATGCCAGCACGGCCCATCGTGTGCATCCAGACTGGGTCTATGGCCTGCCGGAGCTGGATGCCACCCAGCCGGAACGGATCAGGAAGGCCCGGTTCGTCAGCAATCCCGGCTGTTATGCTACAGGGGCCATTGCCCTGCTTCGCCCGCTGGTTCAGGCGGGGCTGCTGCCGGTGGATGCCCATGTCTCCATCAATGCGGTGTCCGGTTATAGCGGTGGTGGCCGCACGATGATCGAGCAGCAGGAGGAGGCGGGTGGTCCGGCTTTCTTCCTCTACGGCCTGAACCTTCAGCACAAGCACCTGCCGGAAATGACGCAGTATGGCGGCCTGACCCGCAACCCGCTGTTCGTGCCGTCTGTCGGGCATTTCCCGCAGGGGATGATCGTGTCCATTCCGCTGCATCTGGTATCTCTCCCCGGGGTACCGATGATCGAGGACGTCACGGCTGTTCTCAGAGAGTTCTACAGGGATGCGAAAACCGTCCGTGTCGTGGAGTCCGAGCCGAAGCTGGTGGCTGAAGCCATGGCGGGCCGGGATGACATGGAGCTGCGTGTGAGTGGCCATAGCGGGCAGGCCCTTCTGACAGCGTCTCTGGACAATCTTGGCAAGGGGGCTTCCGGTGCGGCCATGCGTAACATCCTGTTGATGAGTGGGCAGGACATCACCTGAAGGGTCGGGCAGCCTATCCGATTTTTTTTCGGGCCGCTCTCTGGCCCTTTGTGCCGGGATATCTTATAAGCAGGACGTTTTCTGCGCCCCATGGGGCGCAGGCAGATCATGGGCGAGAGTGGCGGAACTGGTAGACGCAGTCGGCTCAAAATCGACCGCCGCAAGGCATAGGGGTTCGAGTCCCCTCTTTCGCACCATTTTTACAGGGCATGACAGTAGGGTGATGTGGCGGCCTGGCCTGGATGAGCTGGCTTGACCCCTCCTGGTGCCTGTGACACCTAGGAAAAAAGTAACCGTTTGCCGTGAGGGGCCGCTGTCGCCTGCCTGTGGTGGGGACGTATGGTTTCTTGCGCCTTCTGAATCATGGATGACCTGCCAATCATGACCGCAGCCAAGCCTTCGCACCGTCCTCAGCGGCCCTATTTTTCATCCGGCCCATGTGTCAAACGTCCGGGCTGGACACCAGAGGCCCTGAAGGGGGCCTTCCTCGGGCGGTCCCATCGTGCGGCAGAGGGACGGGCACGGCTCCATGAGGTCATCACCCGGTCGGCGGCCCTGCTGGGCATACCGGAGGACTGGCAGGTCGGCATCGTGCCGGCCTCCGACACGGGAGCCGTGGAGATGATTCTCTGGGCACTGGCAGGCCAGCGTGGCATGGATGTCCTGTCCTTTGAGAGCTTTTCTGGCACGTGGGCGCAGGACCTGAAGGACATCCTGAAGCTGGAAGACCTGCGTGTTCTGGAGGCTCCCTATGGCGAGCTGCCTGACATGGCGCAGATCGACTGGTCCCGTGATGTGGTGCTGACATGGAATGGCACGACATCAGGTGTCTGCATCCCCTCCGTGGAGAGCGTTCCGGCGCAGCATGATGGCCTCGTGATCTGTGATGCCACCTCGGCGGCCTTTGCGATGGACCTGCCGTGGGACCGGCTGGATGTCGTCACATGGTCCTGGCAGAAGGCCCTGGGTGGTGAGGCAGCTCATGGCATGGTGGCCCTTAGCCCGAAGGCGGTCCGGCGGCTGGAAGAAGGCAGCCAGAGGCCGCTGCCCAAGATTTTCCGCCTGACCAATAAAAAAGGGCTGAATGAGGCCATCTTCCGGGGGGACACCATCAACACGCCGTCCATGCTTTGCGTGGAGGATGCGCTGGATGGTCTGCGCTGGGCTGAGTCCGTTGGTGGACTGGAGGCCCTGAAGGCCCGTTCCCGCAAGAATCTGTCCGTCGTGGAACGCTGGGTAGCGGCCCGTGACTGGGTAGCTTTCCTCAGTGAGAAGAAAGAGACACGCTCCTGCACTTCCATCTGCCTGAAGATCATCGCTCCGTGGTTCGAGGCACTGGATGATGCGGCACGGTCCAAGGTCATCAAGACCATGACGGGCCTGCTGGAGGAGGAAAAGGCCGGATACGATCTGGCCGGTTATCGTGATGCGCCCGCCGGTCTGCGCATCTGGGGCGGAGCCACGGTGGAAGCCGAGGATATTGAGGCCCTTCTGCCCTGGCTGGACTGGGCTTTTGCCCGTATTGAAGAGAAGTTTGCTGCGTCATGATCAACGGTCCCGAGACATCCAGTCCCGCCCTGCTGCCGATGGGGTTCGTGGACCTTCTCCCTGCCGAGGCAGAGGCGGAGGCCCGTGGCCTTGCTGAAGTGATGGACGTGTTTTCGTGCCATGGGTATGAGCGTGTCCGTCCGCCTCTGCTGGAGTTTGAAGGCTCCCTGCTGAGCGGGGCCGGTGAAGCCCTGGCGGAGCAGAGTTTCCGTCTGCTGGACCCGTCCTCTCACCGGATGATGGCCCTGCGGCCGGACATGACGACCCAGATTGCCCGCATTGCTGCGGTGCGGATGCAGGATAGTCCCCGCCCGCTGCGTCTCTCCTATGCGGGGGATTGTGTGGTGATCGGCACGCTCGGTCGTGAGGGACAGCGGCAGATATCGCAGGCCGGGATTGAGCTGATTGGCCCGGACAGGGCCGAGGCGGATGCCGAGGTGATCGCCCTCGGAGCAGAGGCTCTGGCCCGTCTGGGTATTGCCAATGTGTCCTTCGACCTTTCCATGCCTGTCATGATCTGGAGCCTGATTGAGGACAGTTTCTCTGGCGTCGAGCGGGACAGCATCATTCATGCTCTGGACAGGCGGGATGCAGCCGCCGTGCGGGACTGTGGCGGCCCGTGGGCGGAGCTTCTTCTGGGCATGATGGCGGCTGTTGGCCCTGCCGCCATCGCTCTGGAAAAGCTGGCGATGCTGGACTTCCCCGACATGCTGAAACCTCATGTCGAACGGCTGAAGGCTGATGTGGCGGCGATTCTGGCCCGTCTGCCGGATGCCCGCCTGACAGTGGACCCGGTGGATTTCCGGGGCTGGCGGTACCATACGGGGGTCTGCGTGACGGTTTTTGCCATGCATTCCCGTGAGGAGCTGGGACGTGGCGGCCGCTATCTGGCCGGGGAGGAGCCCGCCTGCGGGTTGACCCTCAACCCCCATGCCTTTTTGCGGGTTGCGGAAAAGCCGAAGCGGCGGCAGCGCTGCCTCGTTCCGCCCGTAATGGCGCAGAAAGACTTGTCCAGCCTGCATGAGGCAGGCTATGCCACGATCGCATCGCTTGGGGAATCAGGCGAGATGGAGCAGGAGGCGCATCATCTGCGGTGCAGCCATATCTGGAAAGATGGAAAACCCGTCGTACTGGCACGCTGAGGTGCAGGCAGGGGCCGCCATCGTGAGACGTTGAGGGAAGACATTCTTATGGCCAATGTTACCGTAATCGGAACCCAGTGGGGCGATGAGGGTAAAGGCAAGATCGTTGACTGGCTGGCCAGCCGGGCCGATATCGTTGTCCGCTTTCAGGGCGGGCACAATGCCGGCCATACGCTGGTCGTGAACGATCAGGTCTACAAGCTTTCCCTGCTTCCTTCCGGTCTGGTTGGCGGGAAGATTGGCGTTATCGGCAATGGCGTGGTGGTGGACCCCAAGGCCCTGATGAGCGAGATCGACCGTGTGACGGAACAGGGACTGACCGTCACGCCGGAAACGCTCTGGATCGCCGAGACGGCCCCTCTCATCCTGCCCCTGCATGGTGCGCTGGACCGTGCCCGTGAGGTTGCCCGTGGCAACCACAAGATCGGCACGACAGGCCGTGGCATTGGTCCGGCCTATGAGGACAAGGTGGCCCGCCGGGCCATCCGCATCTGCGATCTGTCCGAGCCTGAAACGCTGGACTGGAAGATCGACGAGCTGCTGCTCCACCACAACACGCTTCTGGCCGGTCTGGGAGCGGAAACCTTCACCAAGCAGCAGATTCTGGACTTCCTGAAGGAGATCACGCCCCGTCTCCTGCCCTATGCCTGCTGTGCGTGGGACCGTCTGGCCGAGGCGGACCGGGCTGGCAAGCGCATCCTCTTCGAGGGGGCACAGGCTGTCATGCTGGATGTGGACCACGGGACCTATCCTTTCGTGACAAGCTCCAACACGGTGGCGGCCATTGCGGCTTCCGGCAGCGGCATGAGCCCGAAATCCGTCGGGTTCGTGCTGGGCATTGCCAAGGCTTACACAACCCGTGTTGGTGAAGGGCCTTTCCCTTCCGAGCTGTTTGATGAGGTCGGAAAGGGCATGGCCGAACGTGGGCGTGAGTTCGGGACCGTAACGGGCCGTCCCCGCCGCTGTGGCTGGTTCGATGCGGCCATGGTCCGCCGGGCTGTGCGTGTTGGTGGCGTGAGTGGCGTGGCCCTGACGAAGCTGGACATTCTGGATGGCATGAAGGAAGTGTCCATCTGCGTCGGTTATGAGCTGGACGGCCAGAAGATTGACAGTTTCCCCTCCGCACCGGGGGCCCAGGCCCGTGTGAAGCCCATTCTGGAGACCATGCCGGGCTGGAATGAGACAACCGGTGGTGCCCGTTCCTGGGCAGAACTGCCGGCGCAGGCCATCAAGTATGTCCGCCGCATTGAGGAGCTGATCGGCACGCCGGTCACTCTGCTGTCCACCAGCCCGGAACGTGAGGACACCATCCTTGTGACGGATCCTTTCGAGGGCTGATCAGTCGTCAGGTCATGTTGGATGAAGGCCAGCCCTGTAGAGGCTGGCCTTTTTATTTTGGTCGAATGACAGCTTTCTTCAGGCGGGAAGAGATAAAAAAAAGGAGTGTCCAGTTTCTGGGCACTCCCTTTTCTGTCTGATGTCCTGTTGAGGAGAGCCTGACTGCCGTTCAGGCCTTGTTGTCGGGAAACAGCCTGTCCAGCAGTTTCTTCAAAACCTTTCCGACAACGACAGTCATGACTGTTTCGACCGCAAATCTCAAAAGTGCTCTGAACATGAGAAAATGCCTCCTTCTGGGCAGATGGTCATATCGTGACGGGGACAGGTTACGCCGTTTTGGCATCGCCGACCAGCCCACGGGCATAATCTTCGGCAGAGAATGGCCGTAAATCCTCGGCCTGTTCGCCAACGCCGACAAGGTGGACAGGCAGTTTGAACTGTTCGGCCAGAGCCACTACGATTCCACCACGGGCGGAACCATCCAGCTTGGTCACGACCAGTCCACTGACATTCACAAGCTCCCGGAAGACCCGCACCTGCTCAATGGCATTCTGCCCGGTTGTGGCATCCAGCACCAGCAGGACGCTATGGGGCGCAGAGGGGTCGAATTTCTGCATCACACGGATGATCTTGGCCAGTTCATCCATCAGGGCCTGTCGGTTATGCAGGCGGCCCGCCGTGTCCACGAGGAGCAGATCGGCCTTTTCCTCCGTGGCCCGTTTCAGTCCGTCATAGGCCAGTCCGGCGGCATCGCCGCCCGGTTTGCCGGCGATGACCGGGGAGCCTGTGCGCTCCCCCCATATCTGGAGCTGTTCGACTGCTGCCGCCCGGAAGGTATCGCCCGCCACCATCATGACGGACCTGCCCTGCTGGTGATACTGATGGGCGATCTTGCCGATGGTCGTGGTCTTGCCCACACCATTGACGCCCACCACCAGAACGACATGCGGTTTCTTGCTGTCGTCCAGTTTGAAAGGCTGGGCTACGGGTTCCAGAACCCGGGAAATCTCGGCGGCCAGTGTCTGGCGGATTTCCTCCGGGGTGATGTGCTCCCCGAAGCTCTTCTCACGGAACTGTTCGATGATCCGTCCGGCCACGGCAGGACCGAGATCGGCAGCGATCAGCTCGTCTTCGAGCTCTTCCAGCGTTTCATCATCAAGTTGCCGTTTGACAAACACCGCATTGAGGCGTGCGCTTGAACGGGACAGACCCTGTTTGAGTCGAGAAAAAAATCCAGCCATGACTGTCGAATTGGTGTGAGAAGGGGGGAGCCGTCAAGCCCTGTTCAGGGGATTTCTGCCATGAGCATACCATCCTGCACAGCTGTGATGCGGATGCGCTCCAGCCGTCCCCGGTGGGATGGTTGCGCTTGCGGAAGTGTGAAGGCGGCAAATTCGGGTGTATGGCCGGTTGTCGGGCTTTCCATGAGGACGGTTTTTTCCTGCCCGACAAAGCGGTTCAGGAAACGGTCCCGTATGGTCTGGCCCAGTGCCCGCAGTCTGGCGGCCCGTTCCTGCCTTGTGGCTTTCGGCATGGCGGGCATACGGGCTGCCGGTGTTCCGGGGCGTTCGCTGTAAGGGAAGACATGGAGGAAGGGAATGGCCTGCTCTGCCAGAAAATCGTACGTTTCCTGAAAGAGGGCATCCGTCTCGGTGGGGAAGCCGGCAATCACATCAGCTCCGAAGCCGGTATCAGGCCGCAGATGGCGGACCTGTGCGATCAGTCCGGCTACGTCAGCTGTATTATGGCGGCGTTTCATGCGTTTCAGGATCAGGTCGGAGCCCGCCTGAAGGGAAAGATGCAGATGCGGCATGAAGCGGGGCTCATCAGCGATCAGGCCCCAGAGGGCCTTGTCCCCTGTATCTGGCGTGAGAATCATGGGGTCGATGGAGGAGAGACGCAGGCGGGCAATTTCCGGCACTTCATCCAGCAGATGGCGGCAGAGCTGGCCCAGCCCCATATCCTTCTGCTGCCATGAGGCAATGTCCACGCCTGTCAGGACAATTTCACAATGTCCCGCTTCTGCAAGAGCCCGGGCCTTGGGGATGATCTCCCCGGGAGGCATGGAGGTGGACTGCCCCCGGCCCGCCGGAATGACGCAGAATGTGCAGTCATTGTCGCAGCCCTGCTGAACCTGGAGAAGGGCCCGGATGTAGCGGGATGGTGGGGGAGCCTGCCCTGCCTCATCAGGCAGGCCCCATGTGGCAGGGAGCGTCTTTTCCGTATTGGGAATCACCCGGCTGACACCGGGCAGGGCAGCCCATGCATCTGCGGCCCGCTCGGAGGCGCAGCCTGTCACGATGATGCGGGCTGCCGGATTTTCCCGGTGTGCACGGCGGATGGTTTGGCGGGCCTGCCGCTCGGCCTCTGCCGTCACCGTGCAGGTATTGACGATGATGGTCTCTTCGTCCCGCATCTGCCCCAGGCGGGCCAGATGCTCCATGGCATCGCTTTCATGGGCGTTCAGGCGGCAGCCGAAGGTGAGAAGGGTGACGCTCATGGTGTGGTGGTCTGTCCTTTTTCCAGCCAGCTCTCATCCAGCGTGCCGGTGAAAACGGTCTGGGCCGGGCCGGTCATCAGGACGGAGCCATCATCCTGCCATGTGATGGTCAGGGAGCCACATTCCATGGTGACACGGCATGTCCGTTCCACAAGGCCACGCCGTGCTGCATTGACGACCGCTGCGCAGGCGCCTGATCCGCAGGCAAGGGTCAACCCGGCACCCCGCTCCCAGACCCGCAGGCGGATGTGGGTGGGGGAGAGAATTTCCGCAAAGCCGATATTGGCCCGTTCCGGGAAGAGGGGATCGGTTTCCAGAACTGGTCCCAGAGCGGCGGCATCTTCAATGGAGCGGAACAGTGTGAGATGGGGATTGCCCATGGAGCAGGCTGCTCCGTCGTGAAGGGGGAGACGGGCCGTGTCGCATTCCCGGGCGAGAGGGATGGTCTGCCAGTCCAGGTGGGGCGTGCCCATGAGGACGGAAATCAGCCCGTTTTTCTGCGATGTGGGGAGCAGGCCATTCTGTGTCTGAAGGGTTGGGCTGCCGCCCAGCAGGGCCGCAACGCAGCGGGAGGCATTGCCGCAGGCGCCGGCCTCTGAGCCGTCCGGGTTGAAGAAGCGGACCCGCACGTCCGCACCATCCCGTGTTGGGGCGGAAAGTGTCACAAGCTGGTCGCAGCCGATGCCCGTGCGGCGGTCGCAGAGGTGGCTGATGAGTGTGGTGGAGGGGGATAGTGGTGTCGTTCTGCCATCCAGAATGACAAAATCATTCCCCAACCCATGCATTTTCGTGAAGGAAACGCCCATGATGCCCCTCTGAGACGTGATGAAACCGCCTCTTTCTATAATGTTGCATGGCCGGGGTAAAATGAAGCCTTCCTGCTGCCGGTCTGTTTTTCCTGCCGGGGCAGGCATTGTTCAGGAATCCAGCTGCCCTATATTAAGAGACGACAGCAAGGAACAAGCCGAAAAGGGGAAGGCGTGCAGGGCCTACACGAAAAAGCATTCACACAGGCATCTTCAGAGCCGGATGAGGCTTTCTGGGCCCGGCAGGAGCTGGATTCCCTGATGGATATGGGAGCCCGCACGGCCATTACCGCTCTTTACCGTACCGCCCTGCCCGTGGGGGGGCGGACGCTGGACCTGATGTGCGGGGCCATGAGCCATTTGCCGGAGGATGCCACCTTTCAGGAATTCATCGGGCTGGATGTCAGCAAGGCGGCTCTCAAGGCCAATCAGGCCCTGAGCAGCGCTGTGGAACAGGACCTCAACAGCACGCCTGTCCTGCCGTTTGATGAGGCGAGTTTTGATGGAGCTCTCCTTTGTGATGGGCTGGCCTATCTGACAAAGCCGCAGCAGGTCATCGAAGAGCTGTTCCGTGTTCTGCGGCCCGGTGCGCCGCTGATCATCAGTTTTTCCGACAGATTCGTACCGGCCAAGGCCGTGGCCATCTGGCAGGCGCTGGAGCCGGAAGACCGGGTCCGTTTCACCAGTGCCCTCATGCAGCGGGCCGGTTTTGCGGAGCTGGATACCGGTGAGGTTGTCCCGCCGGAAGACCTTACAGCATGGCAGGATACGGTTCGGGCTGTCATTGGCCGCCGTCCTGTGGCAGGTTGAGCTGTAATCCAGCTTTTCAATATGGTGGTGGATCGTCTCTGGCCTTGCAGGGCAGAAAGGGGTATTCACCGTTTTTCTGGCTGCCACAAACTGGTTCGTGGCAGCATGTGTATGACCGAGTGTTCGTTGACGATGCCTTTTCCCGATACCCATCCCGCCCTGACCCGTGCTTTGGCTGCACGTGGCTATGAACAGCCAACGCCTGTACAGGAGGCCGTGCTGGAGCCGGGGCTGGAAGGGCGTGATCTGCTCGTCTCTGCGCAGACGGGCTCTGGCAAGACAGTGGCCTTTGGCCTCGCCTTTGCGACCGATCTGCTGACGGAAGGGGACAGGATGGCCCCGACCCGCTCCCCGCTGGCACTGGTGATTGCCCCGACCCGTGAGCTTGCCATGCAGGTTCAGACAGAACTTTCATGGCTTTATGCCGAGACCGGGGCCCGTATCGCCAGCTGCATCGGTGGGACCGATGCCCGCCGTGAGGCCCGCTCTCTGGAGCGTGGTGCTCATATCGTGGTTGGTACGCCGGGCCGTCTGTGTGACCATCTCTCCCGTGGCAAGCTGGACCTGACGGGCCTGCGTGCCGTTGTGCTGGATGAAGCTGACGAGATGCTGGACATGGGCTTCCGTGAGGAGCTGGAACAGCTGCTGGATGCATCCCCGAAGGAACGCCGCACCCTGCTGTTTTCCGCTACCATCGCTCGGGAAATCGCCTCTCTGGCACGGCGCTATCAGCAGGACGCCAAGCGGATTGATACGGTCTCCGGCCAGAAGCAGCATGCCGACATCACCCATCGCTGCGTGGTGACGGCCCCGCAGGAAGTGGAGCGGTCGCTTGTCAATGTGCTGCGGTATTATGAAAGCCAGACAGCCATGGTGTTCTGCAACACCCGCCTGCTGGTGAATCAGGTTCAGGCAGCCCTGCTGGAGCGGGGCTTTGCCTCCGTCGCCATTTCCGGTGAGATGGGGCAGAATGAGCGGTCTCGTGCCATCGAGAGCCTGCGCTCCGGTGCGGCCCGTGTCTGCGTGGCTACCGATGTGGCGGCCCGTGGCATTGATGTCCCGGCCCTCGGCCTGGTTGTTCATGCCAGTGTGCCGTCTTCTTCCGACACGTTCCTGCATCGTTCCGGCCGGACAGGTCGTGCAGGGCGCAAGGGCGTGAGCGTGCTGATGGTACCATTCAACCAGCGGCGCAAGGCGGAGCGTGTTCTGGCGCAGGCCCGTGTGAAGGCTGAGTGGGAGCCGGTACCAACGGCAGAGGCCATTGCCGAGCAGGATGCACAGCGTCTGCTGGAAGATCCGATCCTGACCGGGGAAGCCTCCGTTGCCGTGCCGGAAGAGATCGTGGCCAAGCTGACAGAACGTTTCGATGCCACGCAGCTGGCCCGGGCTCTGGTAGGGTTCCACAAGGCGCATCTGCCCCGTGTGGAAGATATCCGTCCTGTGTCTGTCGAGCCACCAGCCCGTGGTGCTGCCCGTGAAGGGGGACGTGGGTATGAGATGGCTGGTTCGTGGTTCCGCCTTGGCGTAGGGCGTAGTGAAAAGGCCGATCCAAAGTGGCTGATTCCGCTCATCTGCCGTCTTGGTGGCGTGCAGAAGCGGGATATTGGCAATATCTGCATCCAGCAGGATGACACGCTCTTCCAGATTTCTGATGAAAAGCTGGCCCGCTTCAATGCCTGTCGGGCAGGAGCAGAGCAGGACGAGGTGACCATTGAGCCAGCCGAGGCTCCTGCCGGTGGGGCCGGTCCCCGCCGGGGTCGTGGTGGCCCGCCGGGTGGGCGTCGCTTTGGTGCACCGAAAGGGCGTTTTGGTGGCCCCGCTGGCGGGGGACGTCGTGAGGGGCGTGAAGGTCGGGAAGGGGGCCGTGGCCCGTCATCCTTCAAACGTCGTTCCGGCCCGGCCCGCAGCGGCGAGAAATCCACCCGCCGCCGGAGCTGATTCCATCGCCGTTGAAGTGGAGAGGGAGGGGGTTACCCTTCCTTTTTCATGACGGCCAGCCCGCCAGATGCCTGACAGACGGGCATGATCTCCAGATGGTTCACGTTCATGTGGGCCGGCAGGCCAATCAGCCATGAGACGGTTTCTGCAATATCGGCAGGCATCAGTGGTGTGGTGTTTTCATAGACGGCCCGTGCCTTTGCATCATCACGCAGCCGTACGTTGCTGAACTCACTGCCACCCACAAGGCCGGGTTCGATGGTCGTGACACGCAGTGGCGTGCCCAGCAGGTCTGTCCGCAGATTCTTCATGAACTGGGAGACGAAGGCTTTCGTCGCCCCATAGACATTCCCGCCCCGATAGGCGTAATGACCCGCCGTACTGCCGATGGAGAGGATGTAACCGCGCTCCCGTTCTATCATGCCGGGGAGCAGGGCGTGGGTGATCTCCACGAGGCCGGAGATGTTTGTGTCGATCATGGTTTCCCAGTCATCCACGCTGGAGTCCTGTGCGGGTGTGACGCCCAGTGCCAGCCCGGCATTGTTGATGAGAACATCCACATGGCGCCAGCCCTCTGGCAGGGTTTCGGGCAGGGCGCGCAGGGCGTCCCGGTCGCTCATGTCCAGTGTGAGGGGGAGGAGGCTGGTGCCGAGTGTCTCATGCAGGTTGCTCAGCCGTTCACTCCGGCGCCCCGTGGCGATGACACGGTGCCCCTCCCGGACCAGCCGTGTGGCGATGCTTCTGCCGAACCCGGATGTGGCGCCCGTCACGAGGATGGTCTGTGGCTGGGTCATTGTGGGAACTCCGTGTATGAAGAATGAAAAACAGAACTGTCTTCTGTTATGCTGGACGCATCCCCTGTTTGTAAGAGGTGTTCATGCCGATTCTTGAGCCGATCGAGACATTGACGGGCCGTTTGCTGGTTGCCACCCCTGTTCTGGCAGGGACCGAATTTGCCCAGACGGTCATCTATCTCTGCGCCCATTCCGCCGAGGATGGAGCCATGGGGATGATTGTCAATCGTCGGCTGACCCACCCGGACATCAGTGCGTTGCTGCGCCATCTGGATGTATCGCCCAACCCGCCGCAGCGTCTTTTTGGTGTGGGTGTTGGCGGGCCGGTGGAGCCGGGGCGGGGTTTTGTTCTCCATTCGCCGGAAGGTGGAGGCCTTGGGCGTGGCAGGACAGGCAGCCGCATGACCGTCCTGCCGGATGAGCCGCCCGTGGCAGAAGTCAGTGCCAGCATCGAGATGATCCGGGAGCTGGCGGCAGGCCGGGGGCCACGGCAGGCCATGCTGCTGCTTGGCCATGCCGCATGGGCCGCCGGGCAGCTTGAAGAAGAGATTCTCCATGGCAATGCCTGGTATGTTGTTCCGGCTGATGAAGATATTGTCTTTGGAGCGGATCCCTCCACAAAATGGCAGCGTGCGCTGGAGAGTGTAGGGCTGGAACCGTCCTCACTTACGGCTTCAGTGGGGGAGGCATAAGGTTTCTGCGGGGCTGCCTTTCTATTGCCTGCATTCTGTTTTGGTCTCAGACTTTACCAGTCTGAAAGGTCCCGGAATCTCCTTGCAGACAGGCGTTTTTGTGGGTGAATCCAGAAACGCCCTCTTGAAACCGATGTGATCGTGCCTAAATTTTAGGCACGGTCTGTCGCCATATCGGGGCAGGCTGAACAGTCATCGCTGCCAAGGATGGGGCGAGAAGGAGAGGCAAATATCATGGATATTCAGAAATTTACGGAGCGGAGCCAGGGGTTCATTCAGGCTGCCCAGACCATTGCCCTGCGAGACTATCACCAGCAGCTGACGCCGGAGCATCTGCTCAAGGCCCTGCTGGATGACGAGCAGGGAGCGGCGACAGGGTTGATCCGTGCCGCAGGCGGGGACCCGAAGGTCGTCCGGCAGGCCAATGATGCGGCCCTGGCCAAACTGCCGGCTGTGCAGGGCAGCGGAGCGTCCCAGCCCCAGCCGACGCCTGATTTCGTGCGGGTGCTGGATGGTGCGGAGGCGGCTGCCAAGGCGGCTGGTGACAGTTTCGTGGCGCAGGACCGTCTGCTGGCAGGCATTGCGGCCAGCAGGACACCGGCCGGTGAGGCACTGCGGCAGGGCGGGGCGTCTGCTCAGGCTCTGGAAAAGGCGATTGCGACCGTCCGCAAAGGGCGGACCGTGGATTCGGCCTCGGCAGAAAACAATTTTGATGCGCTGAAGAAATATGCCCGTGACGTGACGGCTCAGGCGCAGGAAGGCAAGCTGGACCCGGTCATCGGGCGTGACGAGGAAATCCGCCGGGCCATTCAGGTTCTGGCACGCCGCAGCAAGAACAATCCTGTGCTGATTGGTGAACCCGGTGTCGGCAAGACCGCCATCGTGGAGGGGCTGGCCCTGCGTATCGTCAATGGCGATGTGCCGGAGGCTCTGCGCAACAAGAAGCTGCTTTCTCTCGACATGGGGGCACTGATTGCCGGTGCGAAATATCAGGGTGAGTTTGAGGAACGCCTGAAGGCTGTCCTCAAGGAGATTGAGAGTGCCGAGGGGCAGATCATCCTCTTCATCGATGAGATGCATACGCTCGTTGGCGCAGGGCGTTCCAGCGGGGCGATGGATGCGTCCAATCTCATCAAGCCGGAACTGGCCCGGGGTGTGCTGCACTGCCTTGGCGCCACGACTCTGGATGAGTACCGCAAATATATCGAGAAGGACGCTGCGCTGGCCCGCCGCTTCCAGCCGGTCTTTGTGGGTGAGCCGTCCGTTGCGGACACGATCTCCATCCTGCGTGGGATCAAGGAGAAGTACGAGCTGCATCATGGGGTGCGGATCACCGACAATGCACTGGTTTCCGCAGCGACCCTGTCCAACCGGTATATCACGGACCGCTTCCTGCCGGACAAGGCCATCGATCTGATTGACGAAGCCGCCAGCCGCCTGCGGATGCAGATCGACAGCAAGCCTGAGGCTCTGGATGAGCTGGACCGCCGCATCATCCAGCTGAAGATCGAGCGTGAGGCCATCCGCAAGGAGGATGACACGGCCTCCCGTGAGCGTCTGGAAGCTCTGGAAGCTGAACTGGCTGACCTTCAGGAGAAGTCTGATGCGATGAGTGCGGCCTGGCATGCGGAGAAAGACCGCATGAATGCCGTGCAGAAATACAAGGAAGAGCTTGACCACGCCCGGTCCGAGGTTGAGGTGGCGCAGCGCCAGGGAAATCTCCAGCGGGCATCCGAGCTGATGTACAGCCGTATTCCGGAGCTGGAACGTCAGATCGAACAGGCCCAGCAGGCAGAAGCCCAGTCTGATGGCAATACGCTGTTCGCTGATACCGTGACGGATCAGGGAATCGCCGCTGTCGTATCCCGCTGGACCGGCGTGCCGGTGGACCGGATGCTGGAAGGTGAGCGTTCCAAGCTCATGCGGATGGAGTCCGTGCTGCGTGAGCGTGTCGTGGGGCAGGAATCGGCTCTGGTGGCCGTGTCCAATGCCGTGCGCCGTGCCCGTGCCGGGTTGCAGGACCCCAACCGCCCGATCGGTTCCTTCCTGTTCCTTGGTCCGACCGGTGTGGGCAAGACCGAGCTTGCCAAGACGCTGGCGCAGTTCCTCTTTGATGATGAACGTGCCCTGCTGCGGATCGACATGAGCGAGTTCATGGAGAAGCACTCCGTCTCCCGTCTGATCGGTGCCCCTCCGGGGTATGTCGGTTACGATGAGGGTGGCGTGCTGACCGAGGCCGTGCGGCGTCGTCCCTATCAGGTCATCCTCTTTGATGAGGTGGAGAAGGCGCATGAGGATGTCTTCAACATCCTGCTTCAGGTGCTGGATGATGGCCGCCTGACGGACGGGCAGGGTCGTGTGGTGGATTTCCGCAATACGATCATCGTGCTGACCAGCAATCTTGGTTCCGAGGTTCTGGCGCATCAGAAGGATGGTGAATCAACCGAATCCGTGCGGAATGAGGTGATGGAGGTTGTCCGGGCGCATTTCCGGCCGGAATTCCTGAACCGTCTGGACGAGATCATTCTCTTCTCCCGTCTCCAGCGGGCGGACATGGGCCAGATCGTGGAGATTCAGCTGGGCCGCCTGCGGCATCTTCTGGCTGATCGCAAGATCACCCTGTCTCTGGATGAGAAGGCACGGGAGTGGATGGCCGAGGCTGGGTATGATCCGGTCTATGGTGCCCGTCCGCTGAAGAGGGTGATCCAGCGTGAGTTGCAGAACCCTCTGGCCGGTCTCCTGCTGGAAGGGACCATCCATGACGGAGATGAGGTGACCATCTCGGCCAATGATCAGGGACTGCTCATAAATGGACATTCGGCAGCCCAGAGCTGAATGGCGTGATGGAAGGCCGCCCCGCAGGGGGCGGCCTTTTTTCTGTTGTCGATTCTTTTTGGTGGGGTGATTCGCCGGGGTTGTGTTTTTGGGGTTGGGTGGCGGTTTTCTGGGGTTTTTTGGGTTTATGTGAAGAAACTTTGAGAAAGTTTCGGGAATCGTGTTGACCGTATGGGGGTGGGTGCGTATAAGCCCATTCACCGGCGGCGCTGGGGCGGGAGTTCTGGGGCGGCTGGGGTGGTCATTGACAAGAGAATATGGGTTATAAAG